>JAQTVW010000009.1 GCA_028706655.1 Dehalococcoidales bacterium
CCGGCTGTGCGGATTGCCGGGCGCGATCTCGCGGGCGACCAAACGGATTTGTCCCTCATCCTTGATGATACTGACCTCCAGATTTCGCAGGGCGACCTTTAGCTCCTCGGGGAGTTCGGAGACCCCCCGGGCAAACTGAGACCATAATAATTGCTGCATCTGCTCGGCATTGAACATTGCTATTCCTCCCATTCTTCCCGGCGGTGCTCACTGATACCAGGCGACGCTCCGGTTTTCTGCTCCGTGACAGGCTGCGTTCCGCCGCCGGGAGAGCTGCCGCCCGCTGGTATGTTTACCGGCGATACGCCCGGACCCATCCCGGAGAGCTTGAGCACCTGCTGGATGAGCTGTCCGAAGACCGGCTTCATCATGTCCGCCATCATTCCCGCCATCGGATCCGGGCCGCCCGGCGCTGATGGCGGTGATTGCGCGGCAGCCAGGCTGTGGATGGCGGCGATAGTCTGCTGGTTGCCCTGGTTGATTGCCTGTCCCATCTCCTGAGCCAGTACCTGGGCAGCCTGCCCCTCGGCATGCCGCATCTCCTGGGCCATCTTGATCAGCGGCACCGCCTGCTGGATGCCCATCGTCGAGAGCTCCTGCGCCGCCCGGATACCAGCCAGAATGGACCTGGCTCCGTGCATTACCCCATCGTTAAACCCGGCGACGTATATGTTGTGGCTGCCGTTGTACTGCTCGGGTACTACCGGCAGGCGCAGGTTTTCGATCACGATATCCAGGGGCTGCGCCCGCGATGCTACCGACCGGGAGCCCTCACTTTTGGCCGGGCTCATCTCACTATGCTTGAGACGATTGTGACCGGCCAGCCCCTGGGAATTAGTAAACTCTTCGCCGCAAATTTCGCATGTGACACTCATCGCTCTGCCTGCCTATACCTTCTATGCTAACAATGCTATCTATGTGCCGGAGGAAACATATTCGAGTGCTCAGCACTCGAGTGCTCGAGTATACTCCCCAGTACTGGGGGTCACCCCCCTATCCCACCATATGATTGAACCGGAAATCTGTCAATTTTTAGCTTCATTGAGTAACAACCTGAGATACCCCTATTACGCTGTTTTTGCACTGTTAATCAAATCAACCGCGCGATTTCTCATGTTTAAATTAACCCCAGATGGAACGCAACTTCATTTGTCGTGAGAAATTGATCTGATATGGAAAACAGCTTAGAGTTCGTTGTTACCACCAACACAGTCTCCAAGTATATTTTCACTCTTGGCGATTTTTGGTGGATTGTTCCCGGATGGTCTGTCATTCGCATCCATTTTATTAAGAATGCAGAGTCATTATTGGAATGCATGAACTTGCCAAGGCTAAGGTGACAGCAGCGAATATACAATGCCAGCGCTTGTAGTGCAACTTGGTTAAAAGGGTCGGCACAAACACGTACTCGTAACGTAAAAAGTTACATAGATCAAATAGAAAATGAGTCATATAATGTCCTGATATTTGATAGCTCGATGATATGTCTTTTATATTTCCACAGAGATAATAACCTATGATTCGAGTTTGTATTATTACTAAAGAGCTATTGCTCCTGATAAAGGAAAGCAATAGCCTTTTATTGAATGTAACAAGGAGGTGAATATATGAACAGACGAGGTGCCCTAAAAACAATAGCGTGCATTACTGTTCTTTCTATATCTATCTTTGTATACTATGGGTTTGCATCAGCAGCAGACTCAACGAGACCCGAAACTGCAAACGCTACTCTTGACACTGAAACACAATCGCCTTTTCCAATCCCAGAATCGCAACTAACCGCAGAGCTTGAAAGTATTAAGAAAGGAGTTGCGACTATGCTTGCAGATAGTGCCGATGGCACGATTATGGTTGGCTGTGGATTTATAACCAATGATCTCATGACAATAGGCGCAATAGGGAAGAATGGTAATCATATATACCTAAGTGATTACGTTGATGGCTTAAACGGCACTGTAGCAGATTTGGGTGTCAGATATATGTTTTGGACAGATGGGACGACTATCCAAATACCATAACGCATTGCTAATGGAATTGATAGTAGACTGGTCATTCAATTCGATAAGAGGAGAACGAATGCAGGGAGTAATCTAGTGAAAGCACACTGGCAAGGGACTGGGTTAGAGTATATAACACTTCTGAGATTGGGTGCTTTGGAATAGAATTACAGGTTGAAATGGGAAACGAGTACTTGAGCGCAAGTCGGGAGGGATGAGCTAATACCATGAGAACATTTCTGAAGGTCATTGCCTGGATAGGTTTGGGATTCATGGCTATTGGAACGATCGCTTCATTTTGGATATGGATGGCATTAATTTCTCATGATCCAGGACCACAACCCACTTTTGGACCAAGTGCTTTGTGGATATATATTTTACCGATTGACATATTAGGTCTATTGTTTGTATTTATCGGAGGCTTCCTAGCCAGACCAAGATACTTGTGGCTTGCCAGTATTTCAGTGGGTCTCTTGCATATTTTAGTCTCCGTTCCTCCTGAACAGCATTTTATTATTGAACAAATGCACTTACAAGGTATATATGGCTTGATAGCTAATGCTTTCGTATTACCAGGGCTACTGGCTATCTTGTTAGGAATACTCTTATTAATTTTAAATATGATTTTATCGAGAAGAAAATAAGGGAGGTTTGAAAACGATGAAAGTAAAGTGTTTTTTACTGCTATGCGCCTTCCTAAGTCTATCTGTGTTATTTGTGCAAAGTCCTGTTTTTTCTGCTGATAACGAGAAACTTGGCGTCAGTGAAAAAGAAGCACGCGAAGTAGCGCTATTCTATGTAAGAGGCTATGCCAGCACTATCACCGAGTGGAAAGGCGCAGTAATCGGTAGTGGGAGTGAATATTATACCGATGAAAAAGTGTCGGCTTATGAGTTTAGTGTGTTTACAGGAAACCGAGGAGTCGGTTACATTGTTATATCAGCAAGGACAGACTGGATGCCAGTGCTGGAGTTTGGTACAGGTAGCCCTCCCAGTCATAGTCTGGAAAAAGCGAAAAAAGTAGCCCAAGAGAACGCATTTATAGAACAGAACGATAATTCAAAACCGAAGTATTATTACGATGGAGCTACATTCTATCTTGCTGAAATCGGAGACAAAATGAAACGAGAGAATAAAGCGGTCAATCTGACCGATTTAAAGATAGTTGAAAAACCGAGAAAAATTGATCTTAAGATGAATAAAAAGTTGGCTAGTGAAACCTGGAACAGACTTTTCAAGAATTTTTTAGCTGGTTCTTCACCCACCCAACTTATTGCTAATGATGATATGGAATCTGGTAACCCTCCAACTAATTGGACATTAGAAGGGTCCGGAGCGAGCTACTCACAAAGTTCAGAGCAACACACTAATGGTCTGTATTCACTTGCTCTTACGAGAAACGGAAATGATTGTTCGGTTTTTCAGACCATAGACAACTATAGTGATTATCACGACCAGCAATTGACTCTCTTCGCATACGTATGGGCGAATCAGGCAGACAGTGTCACTATCTCTATCTACGATGGTGTTACAACACAATCAAGTGCATATCAAAGTGATAATTCGAGTTGGCAATTGCTTTATGCTACAATTACTGTCGCACATTCTCCAACTACACTCACAGTTAAACTAAACATTGCAAATAACAACACGACTGCCTATTTCGACGATGTAACACTGCCCGCATCATCTTGGGGTGGTAATTTTCCTACACTTTCACCGACCGATGTTTGCAGTGGGCAAATCGAGGTACCGGCGTACTATCAAGACAGCGATAATTCTGGATATGGTGATGATAGTGGAGGCTCTGGTGATTTCCCGTCATATGTTGGCAGTGCTGCCGATCCGTGGTATGCGTGGGACGGTTGCACACCAATTTCAGGAGCGATGATTCTCGGTCACTGGAGAAATAGAGGTTACTCAGGTATTCCCAGTGATAATAGTTCGGATAGTATTGACGCTCTCATTGATGTCAATCACCATTTTATGAGTACATTGGAGGCAGGTTGGACTTGGCCAGAGTACATTCCTCTCGTTGCACCCGGCATTGACAATGGGCTCCATGATTCCGCGGAATATTATAGCTATGATTTCTATACTGATGGTCACTGGATCGGTCCGGATGATTGGGATAGTATGATTAAGAGTGAGATTGATGCGAACAGACCGTTTATCCTGACTGTTTCGGAAGTCCTTGACCCTTGGTATGGTCACTCTGTTGCTGCTAAAGGTTATGCTGTAGACCAAGATCAACAATATATTCACGCAAATAATACTTGGGATACTGACAATGATTATTACATTCAGTTCGGTACGTGGGCGTTTGGTCACCAGACTGTGGCAATTCCTGCGCCAATCGTGACTACTGATGCCTCTACAAATATTGGACCATTTACTGCTATTCTCAATGGTAGCTTGTCGAATTTGGGCGGCAATATAAGCGCTAACGTCTCATTTGAATGGGGTCTGACTACTAGTTATGGAAATACTACTACTATCCAAGGATTGTCAGCCATAGGTTCATACAGCGCCAATATAACTGGTTTATCAGCAAACACCACTTACCACTTTAGAGCTAAGGCTGAAGGCACTGGCACTACTACTTATGGTAGCGATCAACAGTTCGGAACTGACTTGGTCAGACATGTCATTATCGGTGGAGGAGCGTACTCGCCACTGAATACTACAGCAGACAGATATTGCGTATTGCAGGGTGCTGAATATTGGGACAATACAGAATTCAGGGAGGGACAAATCGTATCTATAAATGGTACTCTCAAGAATTTCCGAGTTGACCTCACTTCGGCACCAGGTGTCGGCAAGTCATATACTCTCCGCCTTAAGATTAATGGCTCAAACTCCGCAATCGTGGTCACGATATCGGACAATGCAACTACAGGATTGGATGATACTCATGAGGTAAGTATAAATCCAGGAGACAGAGTCTATTTGAGTTGCACTCCTAGTGGTACGCCGGCAAGTGCATATGCTCGATGGTCGATAGACTTTGAGAGTGAAACTGCCGGCGCTAGCCTCGTAATGGGGAGTTCATTAAGCGGGACCGGATTATATGATACTAACTATAACCCTCTTATGACTGGTTGGTCTAATAATGATTCCACTGAAAGTAATAAGCGAGAGGTAATACCAACAAATGGTACGCTCAAGAACCTCTATGTAAGGACAGCAAATCAGATCAGAGCTGGACAAACTCTCCAATACGTAGTCAGAGTAAATGGAACAGATACAGACTTAGAATGCACCTTAGATCCGCCAGTACATGAATATTACAATACTGGATATAATGGCGTTCTCTATACCAGTTCAAGCACGAGGTTCATCACTCAGACATTCACTCCATCCGACAATCATACGATTACGAGGATCAGGGTGATGTGCTACCGTTCTGGAAGCCCAGGTACCATCACAATAGAAATCCAGGGAACCAATGGTTCTGGGCTTCCGGATAATTCAGCAATAGCCTCTGGGAGTCTTGCTGGAAACTCAATTACCACCTCAGTGGCAGGGGAATGGTATGAAGTGACGCTTGGTAACGGAGCAATTCTTTCGGCGGGCACTAAGTACGCAATCGTCTTTAAAGCTCTTAACCCAAGTGGTTCATTCTATACAAGAGTAGATGGCTCTAGTCCCACATATACAGGAGGGAATACTGCATATAGCAATAACAGCGGCGCAAGTTGGACTGCAGTGGGTCAAGACATGATGTTTGAGGAATTTGATGGTTTCGATGGCATAGATACGGCCAACAATACTTCAGACGAGGTAAATGTGGCAGTGGGAGATGTAGTTACTCTCAAGTTGGTGGGGACCCCTTCCGGAAGTGGTCGTCCGTCCGTCTATCCAATGTATGGGTGTACTTTCATTGCCGATGTAGACGGCGAGTCGATTGTGATGAACTGCCCAAACGGAGATATGAACGCAACTGCAACTAGATATACCAAAGCATGCGGAGGACAGCAAACGCCTTGGGGTGGGACAGAAAGTACCTACTATCAACTTGCGAATCCATTCACTGCAAAGAAGTTCTACGTTCAATTGACGGGGGTAGCTGGTAGTTCCGGGGGCTACGCTTTTACTATTAGAAAAAATGGAAACGACACTGATTTGCAAATCTCAATATCTGGTGATTCCGTATACACTGGTAGTGATAATACTCACTCTTCTGAGTTTTCTGCTGGCGATTATATCACCGTCGAGGCAACACCCATCGGTGGCCCAACTGTTCGAGGAGCCTTCTTTGGATTCGTGGTTGATACTGGTGGATAACGCTTCTTTTTTAGGTAATATAGGGCTTGATGATTCCTACCCTACTTCATATGAAGGCAAAACATTGATATTACAATATGATCTAAGAACGAGTACAGGTGTATTAAAGCTAATAGATCAGAATAATACCTAGTATTCAAAAGCTCTCATGCAGATAAATACATCGAATCATTCAATGGCAGCTTCATAGACGAATGTCTGAATACCAAACGGTTTCTGGAGGATGACATGGAGAACATGCCCACCATATGATTTAACCGGAAATCTGTCAATTTTTAGCTTCACTTATCAGTAACCTGATCGCCTTCTCCACACCGAGTTGGGGAGCCAGTCGCGCCACTCGGATGGCATCCCTGACATCCTGAGTTACACCATCGAGTCTGGCGGCGATTTCCTCCGCCAGTTCCGGAGAGGCGCTCTCACGGCGTACGAGCACGCCCTTGACCACGGTGAGGAAGTCAGCGCGGCTGTAAGCGTAGAGACGGCGGATCGCGAACCGCGATTTCAGCTCGATGGTGAGTTTATCGATCCGGTTGGTCGCGGCTACCACCCGGATCGGGTTTTTCAGGTCAAGCTCCCTACCTCTTTTAGCCCGCACCAGTCGCCCGCCTTCCATCATGGAGAGCAGCGCGGCGGTATCGGCAACGTTCATCTTGTCCATCTCGTCGATCAGCAGAAATCGAGGCTTCCTCTCGGCAACCAGGTCCCAGAGCCCCGCCTTGGAGGTCGCCGAGCCGACCAGCCAGACCGCTTTCTCGCCGCCGGCTTTCTCGATGTCCCAGAGAAAGAGCGTCTTGGCCAGGGCGGGCGGTCCGGTCATCAATACATGCACCGGTTTTTCCGCGAGCAGACATGCCTTGAGAAGCTCCTTGATATCGTCGTGTCCGATGATGTCCCCGAAAAGGTCGCCGGGCAAGGCTGGTTCTTGATCCTGTAGCGTCTCGCCGGCATCGTCGCCCGGTTCGCCGGCAACGGCCGCTTTCCCGAGTTCGCTGAGACGGTAGCCGGTGTAAGAGTGAGAGTGGAAAACATTTTCCAGGTAACCGTCCTTGAAGAGACGACTTAAGGTCGCCGGCCAGATGCGGACATGACGCCAGCACCAGCCCATGAGAAACTCACTCATATCGTTGCCGGCTTCAAACCTGACGATCTCGCTCAGCAGTTCAATGTCGCCATCTTTCATCACCATTTCTCCTTTGAAGCACCGGACGGCGATTCATTACCGCCAGCCTCGTTCTTTATTGATTTTCTGGTAGGCTTTCATTACCTCCCGGAGGAGAAAGCTGGCGCCGTCGAATCCGGCGATGTCCGGGTGAAGCTTATGCAGGATCTCTCGGTAGCGCTTCTTGACCTCTTCTTCAGAGGCTGAACTTTCCAGTGTCAAAATCCGGTATGGATCATATTCCGGCTGCCGGTTCATCATGCCAGAGAGATTTGAGGGATTGATGCCCATATTTCGGATAATTTCGAGCATCGCCGCTGGATTGAGGGTATCTTGCATGATCTCATTGATCCACTTCCCGATGTATTCGCTGATCTCAGCCATGATTCCCAAAAGCTTATCCTGAATCTGATTTAAGTCTTCCGCCATTCTGTCGAGACCTCCTTCCCTTACCTTTAATACCTTGAGACGTCTTCCCGGATTGCCGTTCCTGCAACGGACGAAAATCCTTGACCGCTTTGCAGTGACTACAGATTCCGACGTTAGTCGAATCTATCCTCCAGTAGTGGACGCATCTTCGATTACCCATCAGCATTGCTCCAGGCTCGAAACAAAAGGCAGGGCATCCGTTTGCCGCAGCGGTGATAGATTTTACCCCGCCTCTGGTAAAACTTCCGCGTCGGAACCAGGGTTTTACCCCTAACCCAGATGGTCTCGAAAGCGGCACAGCCGGGGCAGGCGGTAATGAGTTCTTTTACCTCCACCGGTACCCTGGGTTTGACCACGTTCTTTCTTTTCATCAGCGCATCTCAGTACAGCATTAATTTGATTACTGCGGTTGTTTGTCTATTGTCGCCGGACCTGTATTTCGAATCACGATCCAACCACGTTCTTCTTCAGGAAGCGGCGGACCCATCCGTTTGAAATCGCCGCACTGCTGGCAAGTATCCGAAGCCAGCGGCTTACCCTCCGCCAGGTCTTGTATGTCCAGACTGCCATTCCTGGATAGCGGCGATAACAAATATCCTTTGCGACAGCGGATCCGCTCACCGCAGACCCGTGCATGCTCACACTCATAAAGGGTTTTCATGTTTTATAAACCTCCCCGCCAGCCAAGCTTTGACCGCAGCCAGGTGGCGCTCATTGATATCCCGACGACTTAACAGGGTTTCCAGTCCGAAGCAGCTTTCGCCGGGGCCAAGGTCTATCACTGGCTTGCCTGATTCTTCCCAGATACGGATTGCCTCCTCCCGACTCATCTGCAGAAAATCCTCCACGAGATCGGTTTCTTCTCTTGCTAACGGTTCCATTGGATTAATTACGGTTCTCATATCCTGGGAAACATTGTCCGCAATGTCCGCTTCGTCCGCCTCACACACCGGTTTAGCTTCAGAATGAGGCGGACATTCCGGCGGACATTCTTTTGCGACCGGAGTAACATTGTCCGCCGTTTCCCTAGCGGGAGCGGACAATGCGGACGTTTCGGACGTTTTGCCACAGGGTAAGGAGAATCCGTAGGTTAACGCCAGCCTCTGAATCCTGTCCTGGTCCCAGCGAATCATCCGCTGGCGGTTCTTGCCGACCCGGTCTTTGACCAATCCCAACTTCTTGATGATCCAGCCCACTTTACGGCTGTTGGTTTCACTGTCTTCATCGGACTGAGCGATCCGGTTGGCAATATTCTGGCAGCTCAGTTCCTGGTTTTCCTCATGGAGCTCTAGCAATGCGATTAAGGTCTTCCCCTCCAGGCTCTCTTTGCGCCGATAGTACAGATTGTCCTGAAGACGATGCACGAAACCGGCTAAAGCATCCGCCATGGCATGGTCGCCATTGAGCATTGCTTTCAGCGGAATAAGTATCTCCTGGAGGCGGGGCTGGAGATTCGGTTCCAGGAGTTCGTTGCCGAAAGTCTTGCCCTTGAGCCGGGTCAGATTGGCCAGCCGGAAGGTTAATAACTTGGAACGAAGGTCATTGACTTCCTTGTCAAAAGACGGCGGCAGTACCCGGGGAATATCATCCCTGGTCAGCGGCAGCATCTCCGAGGTCAGACATCTACTCTCCAGAGCTTCGTCCTGAAAAGGAAAGCGAGTGGAGAGCAGCTTGGGACCGAAGACCTGGTAGCTCCGTGGGTACCATTTCCCATTCTCCTTGTCAGCTCTTAAAACCGGCATGCCGGGGCGGTACCCGTTATTTAATAGCTTGACCATCTCCGCCCATGCAGCCGAGTCTTTGAAATCGGCCTCATCCAGCACCAGTGTTCCCCGAAACTGCTCCAATATCCTGAATATCGGTGCCGGCGTGGTTGCTCCCGAAGCGAAAATAGGACGAAAGCAGATGGCGCCGGCTACCTGTAAAAACCTGGTTTTACCCGTGCCCCAGTCGCCGATGACGCGGAGATAAGGTACGGACGGGGCAAATTCGTAAACCCAGGTTAAAAGAACATAAAGAGAGGTAATCTCTTCAAAATCCGCCGGCAGCTCCAGGTAGCGATGGATAAAGCTTCGGACTTCATGAAATAACTTTGCCTGCGAATCATAGGGAGCGGCAGTAGTCGCAAAGTGGACCACCTCGCTCACCAGAAGGTCGTTGGTCGGTAAGTAGGTTACTTTGGGTGTTTCATACTGATATACCTTCTGTACTAAGCCGTTGGCGACGATCATGAAGGAACGCTCGTCGTCACTGCTGACGACCATCTCGCCCACCGTACCGTCGGATAAAACAAAGCCGGAGACGAAGCGGCTCTTATCCTCAAACTCTTCCAGAGTGAAGTTACCGGCCAGTCTTTCGGCATCATGTAACGAATAGCGAAGCAGGTAATCATCGATGCCTGTCTTCTGTTGCCCTTCCAGCTGGGGAAGCTGGATAATCTGGACTGTGGCCCCTTTGCGTCTTAAATGCTCGCCGATATGCTCCAGGGCTTTGCGTACCGGCTCCTTGGTGACAATATCCGAATCGAAGGCGAGATAGACTTCCCTTCCCTTGAGAGCGATATAATCCCAGTCGGTAAGAAAGGTGATACCACCGAACTGATTCTTCCCCTTGAACCCCCAGACGCCGGTGACCGAGATAGCACAGGCTCCCCTGGAGGCCAGGGCATCAGCTTTTTTGGAGCCTTCCGTAATCCATAAGGGAACCTGCGGATTGCCGAGCATCTTCTGGCAGCGCGGCGGACAGTCCAGCCGGTTGGACGAGCCGGCCGGAGACTCGTACTTGACCGCTTTGTCGCGACTGCTCGTCCGCGGACGGTCGGGTCGAAACTGATATCCAGCTTCTTTGCCATCCACCGACCAGAGCGGGATGAGGATACCGGGAGCGCGCTGCTGGGCAGAGGTAAAGCCGAGATTCGCGAGTTCCGATTTGCCGAGCAGGCTCCGGTAGCGGCGCTCCCGCATGACCTCGACAGCGATACCGCTTCCTTCCTGCAGGTGACGGAAATGTTCAACAAGAAGTCCTGTAACGGCTTCGGAAAAGACAGGTTCAGCCATAATGTTTTCCTTGATCTGGATTATTTTCCTGCTTGCTTTTTATATATGGTCGGCGTGGTGCTCCAGAGTTTTCCGGAAATGATCCAGCACTTCTCTGGTGAGTTGGACAGGAGGCTCGACCAGGTCGAAATCGCTTAAACGGATATCCAGCTTGTGGTTTCTTCGAAACCAATTGGCAATTTGAAAATCACGGATATCGAGCCGCCATACCCGGCTTTTCACCTGCTCCCAGAGTTCGAGCAAGCCTTTGTTGATCATTGACCTGTGTTTCACCGCTTCAGCGTCACTGAGGATCTCATTGGGAAAGAGGTCGTCAGGCGCATCATTATCCGGCGGTGGTAGCAGTAACACCTGCCCGGGCGGTATTTGCGCGTATCTCTGGATCTCCACCAATGAATACGGCGCCGCTAAGCTGAGCACACGGACCTTCTTTTGCTTCCCCTCCGGATGTACCTCCTGCTCCACGAGTTTGAGAGACAGCGGAATCATAGATAGCCTTCCGCAAGCGCCGTGAATCAGCTCCAGTCCGGAGTTGACGTTGACGATGGAGAAGAAGGAGCTGGTATCGAGCTGGTAAACGCCGAGGCCAGGACAGTCGGGCAGGAGAAATTGGAGATTCATGACGCGGCGGCATTGGGCTTGCTGGTAACAGGCGCACGTGGCCGGATTGCAGGTAACTTCCTTCATCTCAGTCTTGGTGGACTCTGCGCTGGCAAGCTCGCCGGTGCGGGTATCGATCCTGGCCAGGGCAGTCTCACCGTCGCCGCGGCAGACCAGCCCTCGCGCTGTCGAGTAGCATCTCAAATATTGGCTCGCCCACTGGGACTGATCTTCGGTCGGGAACATGATTCTGAGTTCCTGCGGCTTCTCCCCGCAGACTTTTACGACTTCTTCCGGGCAAACGAAATAATCGGTCGGGCAGGGATAGTAAATACCATTATCACCTTCTTTTTTGATGCCCAGTCTTATCTTGCCTTGGCGGGGCAGCCTGATTACCCCGGTCACACCCTTGATTGGCATAGTCGTCTTTCTCCTTTTGCATATTTGTTTCCGATTCATTCGCTGTCGATGATTGCCTGGATACATCCTGGAGATAAGCCCGCGCGATCCACCGGGCGAAGATGCGGATGCCGTTGTCGTAAGACCGCTTCTGCTCCGGAGTCAGATTGCCCGGCATGGCTCTCCCTCCCGAATCACGAACAGGTCATCGAAGGAACAGTTAAAATATTCGAGAAAGCGCTGCCGCATCGCGGCGGATGGTTCGACGCGGCCATGGCAGATGGCCGATAAATAGCTCCGGGAAACCCCGATACGATCCGCCAGTTCCTTTTTGGAGCAGTTCTGCCGGATAAGGTTTTTTTCCACGACTTCTCGTTTCAGTTCCACCCTGACCATTGCGGTAGCTCTCCAATGACATCAAAGTATTACAATACGTACACAATGATAAGGCATAGTGACAGGCAAGTCAATGGGTTTCTGTCGCTAATAATAGCACGAAATGTCTTGAATAGTAGTTGACAAGTAGCACAATATGTGTTATATTCGTAACATAATATGGAGGATTGATATGGGCAACTTCTTTGACTACCTGCGCAGCTTGCGTGAGGCGCAAAAGCTTTCCCTCCGGGAAGCCGCCGCTAAAGCCGGCGTCTCGGTCTCATACATCAACCAGATCGAGACCGGGAAGCGAAACGTGCCCGGACCGGAGGTCTTGAAAAAACTGGCGCTGGTCTATAATGTACCGGTAAGAGACCTGCTGAAAGCCGCCGGGTATCTGGATGATCCGAAAGCGATCAAGGCGGCATTATCCGACGAAGAAGAAGTGGATCTGGCCTTTCGCTATGTGATGAGCGACCCTCGCTACCAGTCGGGCACCCGGTTGGCGGGACCGTTGACCTTTGAAGTGAAGCGCTTCATTGTCGAGATGTACGAAAAGGCGACCGGGAAAAAATTGCTGCCATGAGCATCATTAAAGAACCTTCCGACCTCCGTTATTTCTGCTATCGTCTGGTCCGCAAGTACGGCAGCCCCGACAAAGCCTCCGAAGAGCAGAAGGCGGATGCGTTCCGGAAATATTACCTTGGAAATTTGCCGCCGAGTGTGCAGGCGCTTCGCGCTCTCGCCAGTCGCAGCGGTTTAAAGCTGGATATCTCGGATAAAATGCCGGCCAACCTGAGGGGATATAATCATGTCGTCAACGGCACCAACAATATCGTGATCAAGGAAAATGACACCGTCAGCGGGACGCAGAATACCATCCTGCACGAGATCCGGGAAATCATGGAGCGTATTTTCCCCACCTTATGTCGCACCTATACCCCGTTGAAGACCAGCGCCAGGCATTATGCCGCCAACCGGTTTGCCGCCGCGGTACTGTTGCCTTCAGAAAGTTTTAGAACAAAGGTATACGAGACCGGCTTCGATGTCGTTGATCTGGCATCCTTCTATTCTAAAAGCTGCTCGCAGGTGCTCCTGAGAATCGGAGAGGTCACGCAGGGGATGCTGTTCTACTACGCCGGCATATATGAGCCGGACCCGGCCAATACCTGGCGGGTGACCTACTGGACAGGCAGCAGCAATCACGAAGATCCGGAAGCTAATATATATGGGCTCAATGGTCTATTTCCCCGGAAGGGTAGAGAAATACTACACGATTCTCTGGTCGACCTGGCAGTAAGGACGGGCAGATCTCATCTTGCCGAGCGCATTACGCTCCTTGATGATAGGGAAGACGAAGGACTGGTCGCCCTCGCCAATCCCCTTATTATACAGGATAAACCATGTAAGGTAATCTTGACCGTGCTGCTATCACAGAACCGGGGACTACTGGCTCAGCAGGTCGAGAGGCTGAACCCGGTCAAAGTTGAGGGGTTTCATCGGCATTTGTAATAAATATAGGGAGGCAACCATGGAAGGGGAAAATAAGAAGGCAGTCATCTACGCCAGGGTATCTTCAGATAGGCAGGATGTTGACCTATCCATTTCGGCCCAGTTAAGAGCCCTCCGGGAATATGCCAGGAACAACAGCTATGAAATCGTGCGTGAGTTCATCGACGAGGCGGAGACGGGGAGAACTACCGCCAGGCCCGCCTTCCGGGAGATGACCGCCTTAGCTCGGCACCCGAATAAATCCTTTGAAATCATCCTGGTCTGGAAATATTCCCGGTTTGCGCGTTCCCGGGAAGATTCCATAGTCTACAAGGCAATGCTCCGCAAAAACGGAGTCCAGGTAATATCTATTAACGAACCCAGGGACGATACCCCGACCGGGCGCTTGCTGGAGGCTATTATCGAAAGCCTGGATGAGTTCTATTCGGATAACCTCGGCGAAGAAGTCACCCGGGGAATGCGGGAGAGCGCCTCTCGCGGGTTTTATCTCTCGAGCAAACCGCCGTACGGATATGTCAAAGTAAAGGCCAAGGACGGAGAAAAGGAGCGAACCAAGCTCGCCATTGAACCCAATCAGGCTGCGGTTGTCGAATCTATCTTCCAGGACGTTATCTCAGGCAAGGGACTGACCGAGATCACCAAGGAACTTAACCTGAAAGGAATTGCTTCTCCTAAAGGAAAAGGCTGGGGCAAAACCGGGGTAAGCATCATTCTGAAAAACGAAGCTTATACCGGCACGCTTGTTTATGGGCGAAACAGCAAACGCGGGTTGGAACCAATAAGAATCGAAAATGCTTCACCTTCAATAGTCAGCCGTGCCGTTTTTGAACAGGCACAAGCGTTAATCGAAGAGAGAACATTCAAGGCAGTTCATCCTAAAAGGGCTTCAAGCCCATTCCTTCTAAGTGGCATCACTTTCTGCGGACACTGCGGCAAGGCACTGACTGGTCAGGTCGCCAAAAGCGGAAAGTTCGCGTATTACATTTGCGGAACGTTGAATAAAAAGGGCGCCGGCTCCTGTCCGGCTCATTATCATAACAGCCGTGCCTTTGAACAGAAAGTCATCCAGACAATCAAAGACAATATCTTGACCGAAGAAAACCTGACTCATCTGGCTGAAGTAGTGAACCAGGAGATGGATGAGAATTCGAGGCAGTTTCGGGAAGAATTAGGCGCGATTACCGATGAGATGGCAGAAGTAAACCATCGCCTGGAAAGACTCTACGATGCAGTTGAAACTGGAAACATCCCTATGGCTGATCTGGCTCCCAGGATTCGTGAACTGCGAATAAGGCATGATAAGTTGTATCAAAGAAAAATTCAGGTCGAGCAGCAACTCTCTGACCGGCACATAGAACTGGCCAGCCCGGAGACACTAAGCCAGTATGTCAATGACCTGCGAAAATTGTTGACTGTGAGCGAGATAGCCGAGAAAAGGGCCTTCATCCGGAGCTTTGTTGAGAGCATTAAGGTTATGGGAGACGAAGCGACCTTAACCTATGTGATGCCCCTGAACGGTTTATTAGAGCAGAAGATAGGAGTTCTGCCTATTGTGCAGTACAGTGGGCGGTACAGGATTCGAACCTGTGACCTCCAGTGTGTGATACTGGCGCTCTAACCAACTGAGCTAACCGCCCTTGAAATCTATTGTAACCCGCAAACGTATTGTTTGTAAAGATTAGCTGAGCCTGCTACAATAAATTAATAGCTACGTTTTGTTGTAGCGGCAAAAGAGCTAGAGCCCCTGATGAAGTACTGGAGAAAACCTCTCGACCAGGATCACCTGAAACCTCAACACTACAGCGTTGATCTTATCACAGACAGGTGCAAAGGCTGCGGTCTGTGTATCCAGTTCTGCCCGCGACAGGTGCTCGCGGAGTCCACCGAATTCAACCGCAAAGGTTATCATCCGGTCCATGCCTCCAATGATAGCTGTCTGAACTGCGGATTATGCGAACTGATTTGCCCCGAATTCGCTATTAGCATCGTGCCGGAGCAGAAGGAGCCCGCCCGTGAGTAACCATAAATCGCTCTCCGGCGAGTTCTTTATCACCGGCGATGTCGCATGCGCAGAGGGCGCAATCAGCGCGGGTTGCCGTTTCTTTGCCGGTTATCCCATTACCCCCGCTACCGAGATTGCCGAGCGTATGTCCGAACGCATGCCGGAACTTAACGGCACCTATATCCAGATGGAAGATGAAATCGCCTCGATGAACGCCGTCCTGGGCGCATCTTGGGCAGGCGTCAAAGCAATGACTGCGACTTCCGGTCCCGGATTCAGCTTGATGATGGAAAACCTCGGGCTGGGCGTTATGCTGGAGACCCCCTGCGTACTGGTCAATGTGCAGCGGGCGGGACCATCCACCGGACTGCCCACCCTCGCCGGACAGGGCGATATGATGCAGGCGCGCTGGGGTTCGCACGGTCATTACAGCATTATCGCTCTCTGTCCCAGCTCTCCACAGGAGATGTACCAGCTTGCTATAAAAGCCTTCGACCTTTCTGAAAAATACCGCACGCCGGTGCTTATCATGGCGGATGAGGTCGTCGGGCATATGAGCGAAAAGGTGGTCATTATGCCGCCTGAAGATATCACTACCTTCCCGCGCCGCAAGCCTGCCGTTCCGCCCGAAAAATACCTGCCTTATGTTGCAGATAATGACCTCGTACCGGCGATGGCGAATGCCGGAGAAGGCTACCGGTTCCATGTTACCGGCTTGACCCATGACGAGCGCGGTTATCCCATGATGAATGCGGATGCCCAGGATAAGCTTATCCGGCGGCTGGTTGATAAGATTGAAATTCATAAGGACGATATCATTATTACTGAAGAAGACTGGCTCGATGATGCCGAGGTGGTGGTATGTGCTTACGGCATCTCGGCGCGCATCGGCAAGTTTGCCGTAGAACGCGCCCGCGCCGAGGGCATTAAAGCCGGCATGCTCCGCCTCATCACCGCTTGGCCCTTCGCCGAAGAGAAAATCAGGACTCTCGCCGGACAGGTCAAGGCGTTCGTCGTGCCGGAGATAAACTTAGGACAAATCGCCCTTGAGGTGGAACGTTGCGCCGGAGGTAAAGCCGCCACGATTCTCGTGCCTCACATGGGCGGCGGCGTCCATAAGCCGGAAACTATATTAGAAGCAATCCGTAAGGCAATGAAATGAACCAGGTAAATCCGGAAGAGAGATACTACCCCAGAGAATTACTGAGAGAAGACCGGATGCCGCATATCTGGTGTCCCGGCTGCGGCATGGGCACCATCCTGCACGGCTTTCTCAATGCCCTGCACCGCTCCGGGCTGCCGCTGGACAAGACGGTGGTCGTCTCAGGCATCGGCTGCGCGGGTCGCGTTGCCGGTTATGTCAAACTAGACTCGTTCCACACTACCCACGGTCGCGCCATACCCTTCGCCACCGGACTGAAGCTGGCAAACCCCGAACTCAAGGTAGTGGTCTTCAGCGGCGACGGCGACCTGGTCTCGATCGGCGGCAATCACTTCATTCATGCCGCACGCCGCAATATGGACCTGACCGTCATCCTGGTTAATAATTTCACCTACGGCATGACCGGGGGGCAGTTTGGTCCCACCACTCCGCTCGATGCCAAAACAGCTACCTCACGCTCCGGCAATTACGAACCCACTTTTAACGTGCCGAATTTGGCATCCGCCGCCGGCGCGGTCTATATTTCCCGCTGGACAGCTTTGCATATGCGCCAGATGCAGACAAGTTTCACCGAAGCACTGCAGAAAAAAGGGTTCAGCCTTGTCGAGGTCATCAGCCCGTGTCCTACGCTATATGGCAGGATGAACAAACAGCCCACCGGACTCGATCAGATGAAGTATTACCAGCAGAACAGCGTCATCCAGCACGGCGCCGATACCAGGGAAGTCGGTATTGTGCTGAACAGCAAGATTGTCGTCGGCAAGTTCATCGATATTGAGCGCCCGACTTACGGAGAACTCAAGACCAAAACCTATGAGAAGGCATTTGCGCCTAAACAGACTCAACCGGTCAAAACGGCTGTATCGGCAGCCGCTAAATAGGGACTGACTCTGATGAAGCGAGAGGAAATCGTACTCGGTGGATTCGGCGGGCAGGGCATCATTCTTGCCGGCAGCATCGTGGGCAAAGCTGCGGCTATCTTCAACGGGGAAAATGCCACTCTGACCCAGGACTACGGACCGGAAGCACGGGGCGGCGCCTGTCGCGCCCAGGTCGTCGTTTCCGATGGACCGATTTCTTATCCTTATGTCGATAATCCCGCCGTACTGGTGGTGATGTCGCAGGAAGCATATGAAAAATATTCGGCGGGTCTCAAACCGGAAGTCCCGTTATTGATTGACGAAGACCTCGTGAAACTCAAAAAAACAAAGAAACACAAGGTCTATGCCATTCCTTCGACCCGTTTTGCCCGCGAACTAGGACGTGAAGCGGTAGCAAATATCGTCATGGTGGGCTTTCTGGCGGCGGTAAGTAATATTGTACCTTCTGAAGCAATGAAACAATCGGTGCTGGATTCCGTGCCCAAAGGCACCGAGGAACTGAACACCAAAGCATTTGAACGCGGCTATAACTACGGGCGGGAGCTGGCGGGGAAGCGGTAAATATGAGTAGAGGCGTTCTGGTTGCCGGCGGCAGTTTAGCCGGCGTCAAATCGGCTCTGGAACTGGCAGACCGTGGCATTAAGGTCACGCTGGTAGAAGAAGCTGACGCACTGCAATCCGGTGCAAGTGATAAAGCTTCCATGCTGCGCTTTGCTCCCCTGCTTCTACGGGCTGCGCATCATCCCAATATCAAAGTGGTCAACGGCGCAAATGTGGAACGACTGCGTGGCGAAAAAGGCGACTTCAAGGTAAGAGTCATTCAACGCCCGCGTTTTGTCAACGCCGAAGCCTGCGTCAGTTGCGGCAAATGTGAAATCGAATGTCCCGTTGATATTATATCCGCCGACACCGGTAAAAAGCATAAGGCGATTCATCGACCGCAGTTTGGGCTTAAGTCGGTGCCCGCCGCTTATTGCATCGAGAAAAGCGGCACATCACCATGCGCGGCTGCCTGCCCTGCCGGAGTCAACTCGCACGGCTACATCGCCCTTATCGCCCAGGGTAAGTTCAGCGAAGCGCTCGACCTGATTACCGATTCCGTGCCATTTCCGCGCGTACTGGGCAGGGTATGCCACCGTCCCTGTGAAAGTAAATGCACCCGCGCGAAGGTGGATAAAGCAATTTCAATTTGCGCCCTCAAACGTTTTGCCGCCGATACCAATTCGGCATCGGCTTCATTAAAACGCACGCATACCAATCATAACGGTCATAACGGCGGCATAAAACCTGATGCCAAACCCCGCGTCGCTATTATCGGCGCAGGTCCTGCGGGACTGGCGGCTGCCCGTGATTTAGCCCGAATGGGGCACCCCAGCACCGTTTTTGAAGCGCTGCCCTCGCCCGGCGGCATGATAACTGTGGGTATGCCGCGCTTCCGCCTGCCCCGCGAAGTCCGCCAGGCGGATATTGATGACATTGTAAGGCTGGGAATAGAGATTAAAACCAACACTCCCATAGGCAGAGACCTCACGCTGGATGACCTGAAAAAGCAGGGCTACGAAGCTATCCTGATTGCCGTTGGCGCACATAAAAACCAGAAACTCGGGATTCCCGGTGAATCTCTTTCCGGCGTTATCAACGGTCTCTCCTTGCTCCGTGATTTAAACCTGAAACAGCCGGTCAGTACCGGCTCACGGATAATCGTCATCGGCGGAGGTAATGTCGCTACCGATAGTGCCCGGGTGGCGATAAGACTCGGAGCGAAAGAGGTTACCATCTTTTACCGCCGCTCCCGCGAAGAAATGCCCGCTAACGCTGAGGAAGTTACCGAAGCTGAACAAGAAGGCGTTAAATTTGAATTCATGGTCTCGCCGACGCGCATCGTCGGACAGGATGGAAAAGGCACCGGGGTTGAGTTCCACCGCATGAAAATTACCGACGGCGAAAGCGAAGGACGGCGGCGTACCGCTCCCATCGAAGGGTCGGAATTCGTTGCGGAAGCAGATACTGTTATCGTTGCGGTAGGACAACGACCTGACCTCTCATTCCTGGAGGGAGACAACACCCTCACCGAAGGACGCAAACACATCGTAGTCGACCAGAATACGATGGCGACCAGAATACCCGGCATCTTCGCCGCCGGTGATGCCGCCCACGAAATCGGACCGATGATAAATGCAATCGGCATGGGACGCCGCGCCGCTGTCTCTATCGATAAGTACCTGCGCGGCGAGCCGGTGGAGAAAGAGCCCGTTAACAAAATTTTGCCCGTTGAAGTCGATATCATGCAGCTTTATGTCCCACCCATCAAACCTCAAAAGATGCCTCTCCTTCCGTTAAAAGACCGCAAGGACAACTTTGAAGAGGTTGAGCTTGGTTTCAGTGCAGAAGCTGCCATGCGCGAAGCCCAGCGCTGCCTCAACTGCGGCGGGTGCAGCCAGTGCCAGGAATGTGTCCGCACCTGCGAGCTTAATGCCCTCGAACATACCCAGACGCCGCAACGCCTCGATTTTGAGGTAGCGGCGATAATGACCAGCAAAGAAGCGCTGACGAATGTTGCCGCCTCCGATTCTGAGGTTGCGACCGTGCGTCCCGGCATCTATTTCCTGACTGAAGATGCTTCGCACACATCGTCGATGATAACGGAAATTACCGCAGAGCTTCAGGAACGCATACATATATCCAGTCATCCGAAAACATTGAGCAAACCTGTTGTTTCCGTTGCCGTCTCGCCGCTGACTGCACTGCGAACCGGGGTCTTCGTCTGCGGGTGTGGCGGTAATATCAGTAACGTAATAGCCATACCTGAAGTTCTGGAACATTTCCGTAATCTGCCCGGGATTGCTTACACTGGCAATATTGGCTATGCCTGCGGCGAAGAAGATAATACTTCTCTCAAGAGTCTGATAAGAGAGCACCACTTGAGCCATGTAGTGCTGGCAGCATGTTCCTGCTGCAACTTCGAACAGATTTGCTTCAGCTGTTCCGACCGCCGCATCCTCTGTAAATCAAAGCTGCTTGAAAACAGTGATAATGGAACCTATTACGAATTCGTTAATATCAGGGAGCACTGCGCCTGGGTACACCGCGATCAGCCGGAGGCAGCTACGAACAAGGCAGTGAGTCTGATTGAAGCCGGGATTGCCAGAGCGGTGAACTCATCCTTAGTACCAAGCGCCAGACCGATTATTCCATTCGTTGAGACATTAAAATGCCGTGCCTGCGGCACCTGTGTTACAGTCTGCCCGTTCGAGGCGGTATCGCTTAAAGAGCAAGCTATCGGAATAGCTGTTTCACAAATAGATGAACCAAAATGCCGCGGCTGTGGTATCTGCGTAGCGCATTGCCCTTCGGGAGCGCTCCAGCAGAGCGGCTGCAACGATAGACAGATTGATGCTTCACTGGCAGCGATATTAGCTAATAAGTAATAATTATGACTAAGAAAGACACCCTTCGTAATACCGGCGCACCCCAGATAATCGGCTTTGTCTGCAACTGGGGCGCCTACAGCGGTGTTGAAATGGCGGGGGTGGAACAGCGGCAGTACCCTGAAAATGTAAAACTGGTCAGACTGCCTTGCCTGGGGCGATTGCATTTGGGTCACATCCTGAAATCATTTGAAATGGGAGCTGGTGGTGTGGTGCTGCTGGGCTGTCCTCCGGATGATTGTAACTACGATTCCGGCTCGGAAAAGGCTAAAGGAGTGATGCTTCAGGCGAAACAGTTGGCAAACCTGCTGGGTATCAACCAGAAGCGATTGGATTTAATCGAAGTGCCTGTCGGGGGAAGCGACATTGTCGCCGAACGGCTGACCGCCTTTGTGAAACAGGTCAATAAACTCGATTCTCCGAAATCGAAATCTAAAATACCCGTCGCGGTCACATCCGGAAAAAGGTCTTAGCTTGGCTGATATCAAAAAAATAATCTCAAACACCAGGGCGTATGCCTGCCTCGATTGCGGCAAGTGCACCGCAGTCTGCCCCGTGGCGCGGTATAATCCTGATTTTTCGCCGCGCAAACTGGTCTCCGGTGCTGTCGCCGGGCAAAAGTCGGACGGGCAACTCTGGTCGTGCATCACCTGCTCGCTGTGCGAAGCCAGGTGCCAGTCCGGCGTGCAATACACCGAATTGGTCAAAGAAATGCGCGTCGAAGCTCATGCCGCCGGCGAATCCGGACAGTGCACCCACGGCGGCACACTGGAAGCGATGATGCACCTGATGAATAATGAAAACCTTGAGCAAAACCGCCTCGGCTGGCTGGATAATAATCTCAAAACCTCTACCGAATCGGAAGTCCTCTTCTTCACCGGCTGCGCACCTTATTTCGATGTTATCTTCGCCGACCTTGGCGTGAAGACACTGGATACTACCAAAGGAGCCGTCAAGCTGCTTAACCGTATCGGCATCACGCCCGCCGTCATGCCCAACGAACGCTGTTGCGGACACGACTTGCTCTGGGCAGGCGACACCGGGAATTTTACAAATCTGGCAAAACTGAACCTTGCGGAAATAGCAAAGACGAAAGCAAAGAAGATAGTTACCACCTGTCCCGAGTGCTATCAGGCTTTGAAATACGAGTATCCCCGCTATACCGGCAACACCGGACTGGAAGTTGTCCACATCTCACAAACGCTGGCGGAGGCAGTTGCGAACGGCAAGCTGAAGTTCCGCGAACTCAAAAAGAAAGTTACCTACCACGACCCATGCCGTCTGGGCAGATTTGCGGGCATCTATGACGCACCACGAGCCGTAATCGACGCTATTCCCGGCGTACAGATGGCAGAGATGGCACATAGCCGCAGCGGCGCGCTCTGCTGCGGCACGCAGGCGTGGCTCAATTGCGGTTCAGTGAACAAACAAATCCAGACCGAACGACTCAAAGAGGCTGCCGCGACCGGCGCCGATATTATGTTGACTTCCTGCCCAAAGTGTCAGATTCACTTGAAATGCGCTTTGACCGATGGCAGGCTGGACAAAGAATTACAGATCCAAATTACCGATTTGACCGGGCTGGCGGCAAGGGCGGTGGCTGACTAGGAGGGCAATGTGAAAGAAGAAAACGTACGCATAGGTGTCTTTGTCTGCGAATGCGGCAAAAACATTGCCGGATTTGTCGATTGTGAAGAAGTGCGGCGTTATGCCGAAGAACTGGATGGTGTGACGGTCGCCATGCTCAACCGCTACACCTGCTCCGACCCCGGACAGGCGGAGATTAAAAAGAAGATTAAAGAGCATAACCTGAATCGAATCGTGGTGGCTTCCTGCTCGCCGCGCCTGCATGAGTTGACCTTCCGCAACTGCATCGCTGAAGCGGGAGTAAACCAGTACCTGCTGGAAATGGCAAACATCCGCGAGCAATGCTCCTGGGTGCACTCCACCGATAAACCTGCAGCTACCGTTAAGGCAAAAGATATGGTCAAGATGGCGGTGGCGCGGGCGGGTCACCTGCAGCCTCAGGAAGAAAAAGCGATCCCCATCACCGATGCCGTTATGGTCGTAGGCGGCGGCGTCGCCGGCATTCAGTCAGCGTTAGACCTTGCCGATTCCGGACATACTGTTTACCTGGTCGAGAAACAACCCAGCATCGGTGGCATCATGGCGATGCTGGACAAGACCTTCCCGACACAAGATTGTTCAATATGAATACTCGGGCCGAAGATGGCGGATGTCGGTCGACATCCACGAATCAAGCTGATGACCCTGAGCGAGGTCGAGAACGTTTCCGGATATATCGGCAACTTCAAAGTTAAAGTACGCCGCAAGGCTCGTTATGTCAACGAAGCGGAATGTACCGCCTGCGGCGATTGTGCCAGCGTCTGTCCCGTGCTCAAGACCGATGAATACCAGGTGGGCTTAGCCACCCGGAAGGCGGTCTATATGCCCTTCCCGCAGGCGATTCCCGCCGCTTATGTCGTCAATATGAAGGACTGTCTGGGCAATAACCCCATCGCCTGCAATAAATGTGTTGAGAAATGTGAAAAGAAATGCATCAATCTCGATGCGCGTGATGAGATTGTCGAATTGAGCGTGGGCGCGATTATCGTGGCGACCGGCATGGATGTTTACGACCCGACTGCCCTCGATGAGTACGGTTATACCCGGTTCGCCAATGTCGTGACCAGCCTTGAGTTTGAGCGCCTCATCAACGCCGGCGGACCGACCGACGGCAATTTAGTCCGTCCGGGAGACGGCAAGAGTCCGAAACGCATCGGTTTCATTCAGTGCGTCGGTTCGCGCACCCAGAATCGGGGCAATCCCTATTGCAGCAACATCTGCTGCATGAATACCATCAAAGACAGTTTACTCCTTAAAGAACATTACCCGGACACCGAAATCTATGTTTATTATATCGATATCCGCGCTTTCGGCAAAGGTTTTGAAGACTTGTATAACCGCAGCAAACAGATGGGCGTGAAGTACATCCGCGGCTTGCCCGGCGAAATCACCGAAGACGCGAAGACAGGCAACCTCAGGCTGAAAGTGGAAAATACGACCACTGGTCGCATCGAAGACTATGAACTGGATATGGTGGTGCTGGCAGTAGGTCTGGAGCCGCCGAAAGACGGCGATAAGCTGAGACACCAGCTTGCCCTGTCAAAGACCAGCGACGGCTTTCTCGCCGAGCGACATGCCAAACTGATGCCGGTGGATACCGCCACCCGGGGCATCTTCCTCGCCGGGTGCGCCGAAGCCCCTAAGGACATCAAAGACAGCGTGACCCAGGCGAGCGCCGCTGCCGCCCGCGCGGAAATCATTCTGAAAGCGGATCGCATTAAGCTGGATGCCGCCAAAGCAGTCGTCGACCAGAGTAAATGCACCATGTGCGAAATGTGCGTTAAGGTCTGCCCCTATGGTGCCATTACCGCCAGCCGCGCGCAGAAGAAGCCTGCCGAAGTCATCGAAGCGATGTGTGCCGGCTGCAGCTCCTGCGCCGCCGAGTGCGCCTTCGATGCAATCACCATCCGCCATTTTGACGATGCCGAATACCTGGCGCAGATTGATGCGGCGCTCAAGGAAAACCCGCAGGAAAAGCTGCTGACTTTTGCCTGCAACTGGTGCTCCTATGCCGCCAGTGACCTTACCGGCTCATCACGCCTGCAGTATCCCTCAAGCGTGCGCATCGTCCGCACCATGTGCAGCGCCCGCGTCAACGAGAAATTCATACTGCAAGCTTTCGCGCTGGGCGCACCTATTGTGCTCGTTTCCGGATGCCATTTTGCCGACTGCCACTATAACGGTGCCAATCGCGCTACCCAGCGGCGCATCGACCGGCTGTGGGACAAATTGGAAAGGCTCGGCATTCGACCGGAACGGCTGCAACTGGAATGGATGAGCGCGGCAGAGGGCCAGCGCTTCGCCAAAGTCATGGCGGAACTCGACGAAATGAGAAAAAAGGTCACTGCAGAAGAAATCGAGGAAACGAAGAAAATCCTCGCCGCGCAGGACGGCAAGAAGAAAAAGACGGCAGCCCCCGCTGCCGCTTAACAGGACGGGATATGGCGAAACAATTGAAATTGAAATGCCTGCGCTGTGGAAACGAATACCTTTCACCGCCATCAGAAAACCCTGAAGCGGAGGAGCGCACCTGCCCACGCTGCCGCAGCAATAGTATCAGGCTGGTCAAAGCCGAAACTGCTGTTAAATAAGTTACTTCTTGGCTTCCACCAGTTCCAGTAATATTTTCGATTCCTTGGGGTGTAAAAAGGCAATCGTAGTATTTTCCACGCCCCTGCGCGGTTCAATATCAATCAGAGGAATATTCTTCTTTTTCAATTCAGCGAGCGCTGCCCGGATATCCGGCACTTCCAGGGCGATGTGATGCAATCCTTCCCCCTTCTTTTCGATAAACTTGGCGATGGGTCCTTCGGGGTCGGTCGATTCCAGTAATTCTATCTTGCTTTCCCCCACCGGGATGATGGCGGTCTTAACTTTCTGGTCGGCTAAAACTTCCGTGCCGGCGAGTTTGAGTCCCAGTGCTTCGATATATAGCTTGAGCATGGCATCGATGCTGTTAACGGCAATCCCGATGTGGCTGACCTTGATTATCATTAATTCTCCTTCTTTACGCTCTCGTTAATATATTTCACAATGATTTCAAGGGGAGTGCCCGGTCCGAATACTTCAGCGATGCCCGCCTCTTTAAGAGCGGGAACATCTGCTTTCGGCACGATGCCTCCGCCAATCACCACGATGTCTGTGCCGCCACGCTGGCGCAGGGCCCTCACCGTCCTCGGGAATAAGACCATGTGCGCTCCGGAAAGGCAGTCCATCCCCACCACATCAACGTCTTCCTGGATGGCGGCTTCGGCAATCTGTTCCGGCGCAAGCCGCAGTCCCAGGTAGATGACTTCCATTCCGGCATCACGCAAGCCGCGGGCAACTACTTTAATACCGCGGTCGTGCCCGTCCAGGCCTGGCTTGGCGAGTAACACGCGTATCTTCTTTTCACTCACGATAATTTACTCCTCTTAAAGTATGCTTGGTTCGCGGTATTCGCCAAAGACTTCCCGCAGCGCGCCGCTGATTTCCCCGACGGTCGTATAGACTTTGACTGCGTCGATAAGCACCGGCATGATGTTGTCATTACCTGAAGCACCCGCCTTTACTTTGACCAGAGCTTCCTGTACTTTCCTGTTATCTCTTTCCCGGCGGAGTTTCTGCAATCGTGCTTTTTGTTTTTCTTCAATGTCTGCGCCGATGCGGAGAGTCTCGGTTTCCGGCTCGTTCTCAGCTTTAAAATCGTTCACTCCCACGACTACCTGCTCTTTGCTGTCCACCGCCCGCTGGTAATCGTAAGATGACTGGGCAATCTCTCTCTGGATATAACCCTGCTCGATGGCTTTCAACGCGCCGCCAAGCCGGTCGATTTCCATAATATATTTGTTGGCGTCAGCCTCTATCTGGTTGGTCAGTGCTTCGATGAAATAGGAGCCGCCCAGCGGGTCGACGGTATCGGCGATGCCGCTCTCATGCGCCAGGATTTGCTGTGTCCGCAACGCGACGCGGACCGCCTGTTCCGTCGGCAGAGCAAGGGCTTCATCAAAAGAGTTGGTATGCAGCGATTGACACCCGCCGAACACTGCCGCCAGCGCCTGGAGCGTCACCCTGACCACATTATTCATCGGCTGCTGGGCAGTGAGGGTAAAACCATCGGTCTGAACGTGGTAGCGCAGCATCAATGAGCGCGGATTCTTGGCGTTAAAGCGTTCTTTCATGATTTTCGCCCACATGCGGCGCGCCGCGCGGTACTTGGCGATTTCTTCCAGCACATTAGTGTAAGCCGCGAAAAAGAAAGAAAACTGCGGTGCAAACGAATCGACATCCATGCCTTTGGCGAGCATCGCCTGGATATAAGCGATACCATTCGCGAGGGTAAAACCGGTTTCCTGAGCGGCAGTGGAACCCGCTTCCCGCATGTGATAGCCGGATATGCTGATGGAGTTCCACTTGGGCATTGCTTTGGCGCAGTAGGAACAGAGGTCGGTGACCAGCCGCATCGAAGGCGCCGGCCCCAGGAAGTAAGTATTGCGTGCGATATACTCTTTGAGGATATCGTTCTGCACCGTGCCGTTCAGCTTGCTCACATCGGCGCCCTGCTTTTCGGCAGCGGCGATGTACATTGCGAGCAACACTGACGCGGTGGCATTGATAGTCATCGAACTGCTGACTTCCGCCAGCGGGATGCCTTCCCAGAGCTGCTCCATGTCCTGCAGGGAATCAATGGCGACGCCGCAGCGTCCCACTTCACCGACAGCCAGCGGATGGTCGGAATCGTAGCCTTCCTGGGTGGGCAGGTGGAAAGCCACGCTGAAACCGGTCTGCCCCGCCTTGTAGAGATATTTGTAGCGCTTGTTGGTCTCTTCTACGGTGGCGAACCCGGCATACTGGCGCATCGTCCAGAGTCTGCCGCGGTACCCTGTGGGCATAATGCCGCGGGTGTACGGGTATTCACCGGGAAGACCGATGTCTGTTTCTTTCATTCCGGCAAGGTCGGCGGCAGTGTATACGCGCTTGACCACAGTGCCGTCGACGGTGGTGCGGAACTCTTTCTTGCGTTCGGGCATCTCCTCGGGCTTTGGCATGCTCGTCAATCCCCTTTCAATTACAGCTATATTGTTTCCAATTTACGAAATCGGAAGCTGAATGTCAACGTTGAGCCAAAGCTGGAGTTAACTGGATATGTTAGAATTAGGCATAAATATAGAAACAGCTTTAAATATTCAAAGTATGTTGCGCCAGGGATTCAAGAGGCAGCTGCTGTACGTTTCGATGAAATACTGTCAATGACAACATGAGGATTAACTGATGGTAAGAAGAGCAGAGTTTAGAAAGCAGTTAGCTCAATTAAGGAGAAATATCTTTGATGGCTTATCCTATTTCATCGTATTCCAAGACCTCAATATCGAATTTGAAAAAGGAAATAAACTCTTGGGTAAAGATAAGAATTTTTGGTGGCGATATAGAGGTTTCTTGGCCCCTATCCGTAAGGCATTGTCTGGTAGTGCTCTCATTGAACTATCTAAAGCATATGACAAAAACTCCAGAACTGTCAGTATCATAACAATACTGAACATTCTAACTGAAAATTATGAATATCTCTCACCTTATTCAACAAGAGAGGAGCTCAACACTATTCAAGTTAGGATAGATAGTAACTCTGAAACATTGAAGAGACTGAAAACTCTACGTGATAAGAGATTAGCACATCATGATTCCGTAGTGACTGATAATATTGAACTCCCTTACGATGATATTAATGTTCTTATAGAAGAGACCAAGTCTATATATAATTCAATATATTACTCACATGTAGAAGATTATGATGATTTTGACGACATCATGGAACCTGTTTATCTTCATACAAAGCAATTGATAGATTTACTAAGGTCACAGGAAAATCGTGGTTAGCAAATCACTAAAAGAATACCCCCTGAATTATTAAATTAGCCTCAATTCAGGGGGTTATTTTTGCTTTGGTAGCGCATACCGGATTCGAACCGGTGATCTCCGCCTTGAGAGGGCGGCGTCCTAACCGCTAGACGAATGCGCCATATGACTCGCGGGTGTTTGTCGCACCAAACCAAATTTAGCTTAGCATCTCATGTCCGCTTTTGTCAAAAAGAAGCAAAAGTACTTCTCCCCACGTGACTAATGTGCTATTAACCATGACGTTTCTTTAAACTATCATGAAATCAGTATCGCTATTATCGGCTGATGGGCAGGTGAAGCATGGAAGAGAAACCGGCAGCAAAATCGAAAATCGCACAACTGGAAGAAGTCTACCAGGAATATAAAAACCGTCTTGAGGAAGCCGAGCACGAATCGACGGAAATCGTCAACGGCGCCTGGTCAAAGGCAGAAGCACTGATTGCCGAAGCTCAGAAAAAAGCCCAGTTGACCGCTGCGGAAATCGAGCGCGTCGCCCGGGAAGAAGCGGAGAAAATACTCGCGGAAGCCCGGAATAAAGCCGACCGCTTGAACAAAGAGACGGAGCAGGTTATTAAAAAAGCGGCGAACGAAAAGACCAAAGCCGAAGTGGAAAAGATACTGACAAGCACCAGAGAAGAAGCTGCCCGCACAGCGGCAGGCATCATCGAACAATCTAAGAAAGAAGCCGAGCGCATCATCGGCGGGGTTAAAGAAGAAGCCCGCGCCCAGGCGGAAAACGAGATGGCGAAAATTGTTAACGAGGCGAAAGCAGTCGCCCGTAAAGTCGACGAGGAGTCGGTCGCCCGCGCCTCGGAGACCGGCAAATTACTTATCGAAACAATGCAAAAGGCAGAAAATTGCTTCAGTAAAATCAGATCTCAGATGGAGACGGAGCTGAACGACTATGCTCTGAACATTGCTAAAACAAAGGACAACCTGCAAAATCGCACCATGCTGGAAGAGCTCCACAAGTTAAGTACCCCCGGCGACAGCAAAGAACACAAGGGCTCCGGCGATTGGAAAGAACTGCGCATTATTGCCCCGTATGATGAACTGCAGGTAAAGCGGCTGATTGAGTTCCTCAAGCAGATACCCAGCCTGAAGATTGCCGGCGAAGGCGTCAGCGAAGATGATTATTCCATCTATCTCGACGTCATCAGACCGCTGCCGTTATTGAAACTACTGGGCGGGATTTCCATGGTGGCGAGTTCAGATGCCCGCGGCGATATGATAAAGCTCCGCCTGAAGTCTGATGCCACGGTCTAAAAGAAGATGGCGTCCCTGGAGCGATTCGAACGCTCGACCCACTGCTTAGAAGGCAGTTGCTCTATCCGGCTGAGCTACAGGGACAGGATATTTTCCAGAACTAATTATACCAAGTTTGCCCGCTCAAAGTAAGGGCTATAAACCTTTGCGGCGGCGCGTACCTTTAAAGTATTCCCATGACTCGTTCAGGTCTGTATCTGTTAATTCGGGAAAATACTTGTTGATGTGGTAATACTCGGCATAAGCGGATTGCCACAGCAGAAAGCCTGATTTGGCTTCCCGTTTCTTTTCTTCCGTCCCGGTCCTGATGATAAAATCACACGGATTTTTCACCTGCAAGCCGCGCTCCAGGTCGCTCTCTTTCAACCCGAAAAAGAGGTTCTTAATGCGGTTGCCCGGTGTCGAGACCGCCTGTAGAATCTCGGATTGCCCGGTATAACCGATAAGCATGTTAAGGAGTTTCAGATTATAGCTTTTGGTTTCATTCTTGAGCCGGTCCATCAGCCCCTTGAGTTTTCCCGGCAGCGGATGCGGGTCAGTAGATACGATGTTGACCCTTACCTTGCCATCGTGGATTTTCTTGTTATTCAGCAGGCGGGTCAACTCCTCGACATAGATAGCGTAAAGCTGCTGCAATTCTTCGGTTGGTCTCTTGAAGTTTTCTTCACTTAGCCCGTAAGCCGTTATTTCATCGATTTCCGGATGGTCGATGCACCATTCGATGAAGAGTTCCGCTTTTTCCGAGCCGACCTTGTGGCCTTCCCACGGCTTGAGCCCGCGCTCTTTTGCCCACCTGCGGTTGCCATCAGGAATCATGCCGACATGAAATTTACCGTTCATTTTTGCCTCTAGCTTTCAAATAAACCGGAATTCAGTTTCTGTTTTAACAGCCAGTATTCCAGGCTGTCCGCAAGCGCCAGCCAGCTTGCCTCGATAATATTGGTGGAACTGCCCACCGTGCGCCAGGTCTCGGCGCCGTCTCCGGACTCGATAAGCACTCTGATTTGCGCCGCGGTGCCGATGCTCTCTTCCAGAATACGAACTTTGTAGTCAATCAGTTCGACACGGGAAAGGCTGGGATAAAACTGCAGCAGTGCCTTGCGTAACGCCTGGTCGAGAGCGTTGACCGGACCGTTGCCTTCAGCGGCGGTGTGCATGATTTTCCCGCCGACTTTTACTTTGACGATTGCTTCGGAAAGCATGTCCGCCTGGTCTCTGTGCGTCGCCGGGCGGCGGCGCTTCTCGATTACGACCATGAAATCAACCAGTTCAAACGGCGCTTTGTAGTCAGGCTGTACCCTCCGGACAAGCAATTCGAACGATGCCTCGGCGTTGTCGTACTGGAAACCGCGGCTTTCCAGCAGTTTGACCTGTTCC
>JAQTVW010000093.1 GCA_028706655.1 Dehalococcoidales bacterium
TTATTGGTGTTGACATCCCGCAGCCGCAGTTGCCTTACAAAATCATTGCCTTCAATTGCCTCGGTTATGGTGTCCAAACGCCGTGCCATCTTCGGCTCGGCGCGGGCTTTTTCCTGCATAATCACAGTAGCGCGCAACTGGTTGCGGCGATGGATCAATGTCACTTTAGAAGCATAATGCGTCAGATGCAGCGCTTCGGTCAGGGCGGCATTGCCGCCGCCGACTACCGCAACCGGCTTGTCCCTGAAAAAGGCGGCGTCGCAGGTAGCACAGTAGGAAACACCCTTGCCGGTATATTTATCTTCGCCGGGGATGCCGAGCTTGTTGCGTTCGGAGCCGCTGGCGATAATGACGGCGCGGGCGGCATAACTGCCATCGCTCGTATTGACCAGCTTGCGTTCCCCTTCTACGGCAATCCCGGTGACGTCGGCAGTCGTTGTTTTCAGCCCGAAGCCGGTGGCCTGCTCGTGCATCTTCTGGGTCAGTTCCATGCCGCTGATACCCCGGTAGCCGGGGTAGTTCTCTACCAGTTCCGCATTGATAATCTGTCCGCCCACCATACCCCGTTCGATAAGGAGAGTATTCAGGCGCGCCCGCGCAGTGTAGATCGCGGCGCTGAGACCCGCCGGTCCCCCGCCGATGATGACAACATCATACTGCTGAACATCAGGCATGATTGCCTCCTTACGCCAGGGCAGCGTCCAGGCTCTTTTTAAGCTGGGCTTTGGGACGGAATCCGACGAGGTTGTTCACCGGTTTGCCGTCCTTGAAAATCAGCAGGGTGGGAATACTCATTACGCCATACTTGCCGGCGACTGTCGGGTTCTGGTCGACATCTACCTTGCCGAAGACCATCTTGCCGGCGTACTCCTCGGACAGCTCATCGACTATCGGGGCTACCATTTTACATGGTCCGCACCAGGTCGCCCAGAAATCGACCAGCACCGGCGTTTTTGACTTGAGCACTACCTGTTCGAAATTGGATTCATCGACAGCTACGGTTTTACTCATCGTTTCCCCCTTTTGTTATCTTTGTTGAATCGGTGCGCTCGGCGGTCTCTTTTGCCAGCGCGATGGCGCTCTTTATCGCCTTTGCCTGGCTGCGTCCGTGAGCGATAATAACGTTCCCGTTAATGCCCAGCAAACCTGCCCCGCCAAACTCGGTGTAGTCCATGCGCTTGGTCAGCGTACCGAGTCCGATGTCTCTGAGCAGGTCCCGCCCGCGGTGCTGGGAAATGTTCGAGAAAATATGCCCGATTTGCCTGGCGGCTGCCAGGAAATTATCGTTCAAGCCTTCAATCGTTTTAATCACGACGTTGCCGGTAAAACCATCGGTGACGATGACGTCAACAGTGCGCCGGGCGATGTCATACCCTTCGATATTGCCGTAGAAATTGATGTCTTTAGCCGCTACCAGCAAAGGAAAAGTCTCCTGCATGAGTTTATTACCCTTGGTGTCCTCTGCCCCGATATTGAGCAGCCCGACCGTCGGGCGTTTGATGCCGAGGAGGTTGCGGCTGTAAGCGGAACCCATGCGGGCGAACTCCAGCAGGTGCTGGGGACGGCATTCCACATTTGCGCCCGCATCCACCAGCAGCGCCGGATACGACGACAGTGAATCGAGGAAACAACCGATTGCCGGGCGCTCGATACCCGGCGCGGCACCCAGGTTGAGCATGGCGGCGCAGAAGACTGCCCCGGTACTGCCTGCGGAAACAAATGCGGCGGCATCGCCGCTCTTGACCAGGTTAATCCCGACTACAATCGATGAGTCAGGTTTGCTCCTGACCGCTTTCATCGGGTGCTCGTCAAAGGCGATGACCTGACTCGCCTCTACGATGCTGATGTTCGATTTGCGCGCCGCTTTGCCGAGCATGACCCGCAGGACATTCTTGCGTCCCACCAGCGCTATTTCGACATCAAACTCCTGGGCGGCTTTAATCGCCCCTTTGACTATTTCATGCGGAGCATAGTCCCCGCCCGCAGCATCTACCGCAATTATCATAGTTTTCCCCTTATCAAGACTGGCTTCCGGTCTCCCAGATATCACAGCGCCCGCCCCAGCGCGCCAGCACCTTACCGCCACTGACCACCTGCGCCATCTCGCACTGGTTGGGACAGGAATGACATTCAAAGGAAGAGGTCTGGTAATCGATTTCGCCGGCGGCGAATCCTTTGAACCGGCTGTCATCGGTGCTGCCTGCCATTTTCTCCTGTACCAGCAAAGCCGCGCCGATGGCGCCCATCACTTCATGATGGGGCGGAATGACAATATCTCTCTGTAATTCTTCACGGAAAGCCCGCACCATGCCCTGATTGAACGCGACGCCGCCCTGGAAGACCACCGGAAATTCGATTATCTTGCCCGCCGCTACGCTGCTGAGGTAGTTGCGCACCAGCGCCCGGCACAGCCCGTAGACGATATCTTCCGTGCGGTGTCCCATCTGCTGCTTGTGCACCATGTCTGATTCAGCAAAGACGGTGCACCGCCCGGCGATGCGCACGGGATTTTTACTGACCAGCGCCTTCCGGCTGAACTCTTCGATAGTCATACCCAGACGCTGCGCCTGGTGGTCAAGGAAGCTGCCGGTGCCCGCCGCGCAAACGGTATTGGTGCCAAAATCCGTAACCACGCCGTCCTGCACCAGGATAATTTTGCTGTCCTGCCCGCCGATTTCAATAATGGTGCGTACCGCAGGGACGTAGTGCAAAGCCGCCACGGCATGAGCGGTAATTTCGTTCTTGACCAGGTCGGCGCCGGTGAGCACGCCGGCGAGGTAACGGGCGCTGCCCGTTGTTGCCACGCCGCAAATCCTGGCTGCCGAAGGAATCTGCTGTTTCAGTTGCTTCAGTCCTTCCTGTACCATCGTGACAGGCTGCCCGGCGGTAGGCAGGTAGACACTGGCAACCAGTTCTTTGCTTTCATCGAGCGCTGCCAGCTTGGTCGTCACCGACCCGACATCAATTCCCAGATAGACTTTCATGTTTTTCCTGATTCAGCTTAATATATCATTATAACCTAACCAAATCAGTGATTTCTAGGGATTCATCTTTAATCCGTTATTATTTGCCCCGCTTAGTATTGCGGCTGGAGACCGCCTGTGCTATACTATTAAGTAATCTAGAGGCTTTAGTGAAGTGGGTTTCATACCCGCTTTTTTATTGCGCAATTATAGTTAGGGAGGCTTGATTCGGGATGAAGAGTGACTTCATGCTCGCTCTCACTCAGCTTTCGGCTGAGAAGAACCTGCCTGCGGACGTAGTTATCATGGCGATAGAAGCGGCGCTCGTCTCCGCCTATCGTAAGGAGAGCTTCGCCCCTAACCAGAATATCGCGGTGAAAATAGACCGCAGCAGCGGGAAGGTTGGAGTTTGGGCGGAAAAGACAGTTGTGCAAAAGGTGACCGATTCCCGCCGGGAAATGACCCTAAACGAGGCAAAACGCATCAAACCGGATGCCAAGATTGACGACCTGGTGATGGTGGAGGACACCCCGCAGAACGCCGGCCGTATTGCCGCCCAGACCGCCAAGCAGGTCATTCTCCAGCGGCTCAATGAAGCGGAATACACTGCCATTTACGAAGAATTCAACAGCCGCGAGGGCGATGTCGTAACCGTCGTCGTGCAGCGGGTCGAACCCGGACAGATTTTCGTCGACCTCGGCAGGACTGAGGGAGTGCTGCCCGCCGCCGAGCAGGTACGCACGGAGCGCTACCGTGCCGGACAGCGCCTCAAGGTAGTCATCCTGCAGGTCGTCCGCACCGGCAAAGGTCCGCGGGTACTGGTATCAAGGTCGCACCCCGACCTGCTGCGCCGTTTATTTGAAATTGAAGTCCCCGAAGTACACAGCGGGACGGTAGAAATCAAGGCAATCGCACGTGAAGGCGGCTTCCGCAGCAAAATCGCAGTCGCGGCACGCCAGGAAGGCGTCGACCCCGTCGGCTGCTGCGTGGGACTGCGCGGCATCCGCATCCAGAATATCGTTAAAGAATTGAACGGCGAGAAAATCGACGTTATCCAGTGGCACCCGGACTCCGCTATTTTTATTGCCAATGCGTTGAGCCCGGCGCACATCATTTCCGTCGAGACGAATAAAGCGACCGAAATCGCTACCGTCGTCGTCCCGGACAAGCAGCTTTCGTTGGCAATCGGTAAAGAAGGACAAAACGCCCGGTTAGCCGCCAAGCTGACCGGATGGAAAATAGATATCAAGAGCGCCTCCGCCGCAGAAGCGGAGAAACCGGCGGTTAAGCCCGCCGAAGAGGTTGCCGAAGCCGCAGTTGCCGAAGCGCCGGCTGCCGAAGCCGCACCTGTTGCGGAAGTCGCGGAAATACCAGTGGCAGCGGAGACTGCTGCGGTAGCGCCTGCCGCGCCGGCAGTGGAAGCCCCGGCAGTTCCGATTGTCTTACAGCCGCCCGTACCTATAGTAGAAAGAAAAACGCAGCTTCGCTTTGCGGAAGATATCCTGGCGCCGTTACCTCCCAAACCGAGTACCAAGGCGGTCAAGGGCAAGAAGAAGAAGGGCTATCACGAAGGCGAGGAAGCCAAGCCCAAGAAGAAACGCCGCGAGGTCGTCATCCCGGAGGAAGAAGAGGAATTTTAGATGCCGGTTGCTATCAAACGCGCTCCGCAAAGGACCTGCCTGGCTTGCCGGCAGGTTAAAAACAAGCGGGACCTGCTGCGGGTGGTGCGTACTCCGGATGGAGTGATAGAAATTGACACTACCGGGAAAAAGGCGGGGCGGGGCGCGTACCTGTGCCGGGTGAGGGAGTGCTGGGAGGCGGGGCTGAAGGACGACCGCCTGGAGCACGCGTTAAAAAGCCGGCTGAAAAGCAGCGAACGGGAACAATTACTGAGCCAGATAAAGGAACTCCTCAAAGGAGCCCGATAAAATAAAATGGTAAACAAGCCGGAAAATACAATCGAACCAGCCGCCGGAAAAGGCAAAGAAGCCCCGGCAGCGGCAAATCTTCCCCAGGTGGAACTGCCGCCGCAGGTCAATGTCCGGCAACTGGCAGACCTGCTTGAGGTCAACTCGATTCAGATTATTAAACAACTGATGCGCAGCGGCATCATGGCGAACATCAACCAGGTCATTGACTATGAAGCCGCCGCTGTAGTTGCGAAGAACCTCGGATTTGAACCGAAGCCCCAGGCTAGACCTATCAGCAAGCGCCTGGCAGCCATTGCCGCCGCCAAGAAAGCAACCAAGCCCCAGGGCGAAGCTGCCGCCGGACTGTTACCGCGCCCGCCGGTGGTCACCGTTATGGGTCATGTCGACCATGGCAAGACCAAGTTGCTGGATGCCATCCGCTCGGCGAACGTCGTCGCGACCGAAGCCGGCGGCATCACCCAGCACATCGGCGCTTACCAGGTAATACTGGGCGAAAACCGCATTACCTTCCTGGATACGCCCGGTCACGAAGCTTTTACCGCCATGCGCGCTCACGGTGCCCAGATAACCGATATTACCATCCTGGTAGTCGCCGCCGATGACGGCGTGCAGCCTCAGACGATTGAAGCCATCAACCACGCCAAAGCCGCCGGAGTGCCCATCGTCGTGGCGATTAACAAGATTGATAAACCCAACGCCAACCCGGAACAAGTCAAGCGACAGCTTGCCGATGCCGGTCTGGTCATCGAAGAATGGGGCGGCGATACCATTGCCGTACCAATCTCAGCTAAAGAAAAGCAGGGCATCGATGTCCTGCTGGAGAACGTGCTGCTCGTGGCGGAAATGCTGGAGCTCAAGGCAAATCCCAATATCGCCGCATCCGGCGTCGTTATTGAAGCGGAGCTGGACAAATCACGCGGCCCGGTGGCAAGAATTCTCGTCCAGTCCGGCACCCTTAAAGTCAGCGATACGGTAGTCGTCGGCACAACGATTGGCAGAGTAAGAGCCATGCTCAACCAGGCGGGGAAGCAGGTCAAGAAAGCCACGCCTTCAACTCCGGTGGAAATCCTCGGGCTAAACGGTGTGCCCCGCGCCGGTGACACCCTTGCTACAACTGCCAATGAAAAGATGGCGCAGATAATGGTAACCCGGAATAAGGCGGAGCAGACTAAGGAATCCGGCAGAGCACTCAGCCTGACCAATGTCTATGACGAAATAAGCGCCGGCAAAATCAAGGAGCTCAATGTTGTCCTCAAGACGGATGTCCAGGGCAGTATCGAACCTATCCGCACCTCCCTCGAAAGACTCGGCGGCGAAGAGGTCAAGGTACGCATCATTCACGCCGCCACGGGCAATATTTCAGAAAATGATGTCATGCTCGCCCTAGCTTCCCAGGGTCTGATTATCGGTTTCGGTGTCACCGCCGATGAAGGCGCCCGCCGTCTGGCAAGCACCAGCGGCATTGATATCCGCACCTATAATATCATCTACACACTGATTGACGATGTGGAAAAGGCGCTTAAAGGCATGCTGGAGCCGACCTTCGCCGAGGTTATCGAAGGGCGCGCCGATGTACGTGCGGTCTTCCCGGCAGGCAAGGGCGCGAAAGCTGCCGGCTCCTATATTACCGAAGGTAAAGCCACCCGCGGCGGCAAGGTCAGGGTACGCCGAGGTAAAGAGGTGCTCATCGAGTCCACTATCAACAGTCTGAAACGCTTCAAGGATGATGTCCGCGAGGTGCAGACCGGCTATGAATGCGGCATCGGCGTAGAAGGCTTCAACGATTTCAAAGTGGGCGACGTCCTGGAGTTCTACAAGATGGAGCAAATCAGCCGTTAAAAGGCTGAAGCCATGTCGCACCGTATTGAACGGGTCAATCACCTTATCCGCGCTGAAATCAGCGAACTCCTCCGCCGTGAGGTCAAAGACCCGCGGCTGAACAGCCTCGTTTCCATCACCGATGTCGAGACTTCCCAGGATATGAAGCACGCCCGGGTCTTCGTCAGTTGTATTTGTACCGAAGAAGAAAAACAGAATATCCTGAAGGCGCTGACTTCTGCCGCCGGCTTCTTCCACCATGAATTGACCAGGCGGCTTCATATGCGCATCATCCCTGACCTGAGCTTCCAGTGGGACGATACGATGGAACGCGCCGACCATATTACCCGGCTCCTCGACCAGGTAAACGCCGAGCGCGAAGAGCAGTAGACTTTCCTCTCCCCTCGCGGGAGAGGAATAAGGTGAGGGGG
>JAQTVW010000094.1 GCA_028706655.1 Dehalococcoidales bacterium
CAGAAAAACGGCATGCACTTCATGGACGAATATATTATCGAGATTATCGACCCCCAGACCGGTATGCAGTTGGGACCCGGCGAGGTCGGTGAAATCGTGGTGACGCCCATCCATAACAAGCAGTGGGGACTGGTGCGCTTCGGCACCGGCGACCTTTCCGCTTACACCACCGAACCGTGCCCCTGCGGACGCACCGCAGACCGTCTGACCGGCATTGTAGGGCGCGCCGGGGATGCGGTAAAGGTGCGCGGCATGTTTGTGGTGGGCAAGCAGGCGGAGCAGGTTGTAGCGGGTTTTAGCGCTGTTTCGCGCTTTCAACTGGCAATCACCCGTCAGCAGAACCGCGATGAAATGACTCTCAAGCTGGAGCTTAATGACGAAAAGGCAGACCTGCAGGAGCTGGCGAAAGACTTGAGCCGGAAATTCCAGGACGTCTGCCGGGTCAAGCCGGATAAAATAGAGTTCGTCAAAGCAGGCGCTATCCCGGAAAAAGCGCCGAAGATTGTGGATGAGCGGAAGTGGACGTAAGCCGCTTCTCTGTCATTGCAAGACCCGGCGGTGTGGCAATCTTTCCTTAATTTTTTACCTTGTGTCGTATCACTTCCCTCCGCCCGCAATGAGCGCAGTAAGAGATTAAATTCACAATGAACAAAAGTAGTAAAGCCGCCGTGGCGATGAAACGCTACTATAACCGCATCGCTCCTTTTTATGACTTTATGGAAGGATTGATGGAGAGAAGTTCCTTCCGCAAGTGGCGGGGGCAATGTCCTGGAAGTAGGCGTCGGCACGGGCAAGAACATTCCGTTCTATCCGCCCGGCGCGGTAGTCACCGCGATAGATTTCAGTGAAAAGATGCTGTCGCGCGCCCGCCGCAGGGCAGAACAGCAAAATGTCCATGTCCATTTGCTACTCATGGATGCGCAGGCGATGGACTTCCCCGATAACACCTTTGATGCTGTTGCGGCGACGTTCGTTTTCTGCTCCGTGCCCGACCCGGCGCGCGGGCTGGCGGAAATCAGGCGAGTGGTCAAACCGGGTGGGAAGGTAATTCTGCTGGAGCATGTCCTGAGCCCCAACCGGTTCATCGCTTTCTGGATGAATCTCGTTGATCCGCTGGCGACGCTATTCATCAGCCACATCAACCGTCGTACCGTAGAATTTGTCGAAAAAAGCGGACTGGTGATTGAAAAAGTAATTGACGTCAGCGGGAAAATCGTGAAGCTGATTGAAGCCAGAAAACCGGCAGATTAGAGGGATTCTGGAGGCGACGGGCGGATTCGGACCGCCGAATAGGGGTTTTGCAGACCCCCGCCTTAACCACTTGGCCACGTCGCCACACGCATTTTTATTTTATGCTAAAGTAAAGCAGGATGCAACCTGCGGCACACTGCTTACCTCACCCTGCCCTCTCCAGCTTTAGTTATTTCGTACAACGGAGACAGGTTTAGCTGGAGAGGGAGTATTAGAAAGAGAGGGGGCAAAGCCCCCTCTCTTATAATCTCTCCCCCGCTCCAAATAACGAATAAAGAGTTGATAGTATTTTTCAAAATTGGAGCGGGGGATATAGGGGGTGAGTCAGGACAAGTCTGAGTAATAAGAATGACAAAGAAGGCAACTTTGATAGATAACCCCTTTATTGTTTACAATAGAACAAACGGAGGTGCGATATGATACCCAGGCGCGGACAGCTAACGATTCACGGTCTCCAGCAGCTTAAAGGCAAGCGGCAAATCATCATGACGACGGCGCTCGATTACTGGACTGCCAGCGCCGCCCAGGCTGCCGGGGTCGATATCATCATCACCTGGGGCGAAAACTACGAGAGCATGGTAGCGAAGATTACGGAAATCCGCCGCGCCGCACCCAAGGTAATCATTGACGCGGGACTCCCGGCACACCTGCCGCTCATCAGCGACGAGGAAGCCATCCGCGGGGCGGTCATGGCGATGCGGGCGGGCGCGGATATGGTCTATCCCGGCGCGCCTCCGGAACGCGTGGCGGCGATGGCGAAGCAGGGCATCCCCTGCCATTGTCATGTGGGACTCGTACCGCTGGTCTCGACATGGATTGGCGGCATCCGGGGTTTCGGCAAGAATGCGCCGGAAGCGCTGAAAGTCTACCAGGACGCGCTGGCATACCAGGCGGCGGGCGCGGCGATTCTGGAAATGGAACTCGTCCCCGACCGCGTCGCCGCCGAGATTGCAAAACGCATCAAAATACCGGTAATTGCCATCGGCAGCGGCGCCGGGTGCGACGGTCAGCACCTCTACAGCAGCGATATCCTCGGCACGGCAGGACGCATACCGCGCCACGCCAAAAAGTACCGCGATTTCGCCGGCGAAGCTATCGCCGCATTTAAGGAGTTCAAAGGCGAGGTGGACAGCGGCGCATTCCCGGCGCGCAGTAATCTCCTCACAATCAGGGACGACGAGTTTACCGCGTTTATGAAGGTACTGGAAAGCCGATAGGTTACGTCATTGTGAGGAGCGTAGCGACGGAGCAATCTCATTCCCACCCCTCCAGATTGCTTCGCCTGCGGCTAGCAATGACAGGAGTTGCCAGTTTACATCTAACCCCCTTTTCTGCTAATCTTAAGAGGCATGTGCCCCACTCAGAAAAAACCCACCGCGAAATCCTCTTACGCCGCCGCCGGCGTCAATATCGACGTAGCCTCTCAGGCTAAGGAACTTATCGCCGGGATTGCCGAGACCACCTATCGACCTGAAGTACTCAGCGGTGTGGGCTTTTACGGCGGCATGTTCGAGCTGAAAGGCTACAAAAATCCGGTGCTCGTTTCCAGCACCGATGGCGTGGGCACCAAGCTCAAGATTGCCATCGCCCTCAACAAGCACGACACCGTGGGCATGGACATCGTCAACCATTCCGTCAATGACATTTTCACCTGCGGCGCGGAGCCGCTCTTTTTCCTGGATTATGTCGCCTTCGCCAAACTTGTGCCGGAACAGGCGGCGGAAATCGTGCGCGGGATGGCGCAAGCCTGCCGCGAAGTCAATTGCGCCCTCATCGGCGGGGAGACCGCCCAGATGCCCGGACTCTATCACGGCGAGGACTATGACATCGCCGGATTCATCATCGGGGTGGTCGAAAAAGACAGGATTATCAAGGGGCAAAACATCAAAGTCGGCGATGTCTGCCTGGGGATACCTTCCAGCGGACTGCATACCAACGGCTATTCGCTGGCGCGCCGGATTTTCGGCGAAACGAAAGCTGAATTGAGTCAGTATTACCCTGAACTGGGCAGGACCGTCGGCGAAGCGCTCCTCGAACCGCACCGCTGCTATTTCAAACTTTTAAAACCGTTGCTGCCTCAGCTCCGCGGACTGGCGCACATCACCGGCGGCGGGCTTCCGGACAATGTGCCCCGCATCCTGCCGGACGGCGTATCCGCACTGTTCCGCAGGAAATTATGGGAAGTGCCGCCCCTTTTCCAGCTTATCCAGAAAAAAGGCAAAGTCGATCCCATGGAGATGTTCCGCGTGTTCAACATGGGCATCGGCATGGTGGCTATCTGTGCCCCCGAGAATGTGAAGAAAATCACCAAAGCCCTGCCGGAAGCGATGATTATCGGTGAGATAGTGCCGCAGCAGGGCGAAAATTACGTGGTTATCGAATAGAATTTAGGAGGAATCAATGCGAGCCATTATCAGCGTATCCGATAAAGCCGGCGTCACCGAATTTGCCGGCAAACTGAGCAAACTGGGATTTGAAATCTTCAGCACCGGCGGCACCAAAAAAGCCCTCGCCGATGCGAAAGTGCCGGTGCACGGCGTCTCGGACATCACCGGTTTCCCGGAAATCCTGGACGGGCGCGTCAAGACCCTGCACCCGATGGTGCACGGCGGTCTGCTGGCGCGGCGCGACCTGCCTGCCCACATGAAAGAACTCAAAGCCAACAAGATTGAACCAATCGATATGGTAGTGGTCAACCTTTACCCCTTCGTGCAGACCGTCGCCAAAGACGGCGTGACCCTCGCGGATGCCCTGGAGAACATCGATATCGGCGGTCCGACGATGATCCGCGCCGCCGCCAAGAACTTCCCTTCCGTCATCGTGCTCGTCGACCCGGCGGACTATGCCGTCGTCCTGGAGAAACTGGCGAAGGGCGGACTGGACCAAGAGGAGCGCAAGCGGCTCGCCCAGAAGGCTTTCCAGCACGTCGCCGCCTATGACACCGCGATTTCCCAGTACCTGCGGCAGGACATGCCAGGCTTCCCCGAGGTGATGACCTTCGCGATGAAGAAACGGCAGGAGCTGCGCTACGGAGAGAACCCGCACCAGCAGGCTGCCTTCTACTCCGAGATGACCGTCGCCAAGAACCAGAATACCGGCATCACCTGGGCGAAACAGCTCGGCGGCAAGGAACTTTCCTTCAACAATATTCTCGATGCCGATGCCGCCTGGGGCGTCGTCTGCGATTACGCCGCATCGACGGTTGCCATTATCAAGCACACCAACTCCTGTGGGCTCGCCAGCCATGATGACATCGCGGAAGCCTACCGCCGCGCTTACAGCGGCGATACTGCGGCTGCGTTCGGAGGGATTGTCGCCGCCAACCGCAAGGTCACAATGGCGATGGCGGAAGCACTCCGCCCCGTTTTCTACGAAATTATTATCGCTCCCGAATATGATGCGGACGCCCTGGCGATGATGCAGCAGAAGAAGAAAGACCTGCGCATCCTGCAGGCAGAGCTGCCGCCCGGATACGGCAAGGCGGAGACGCCCTACATGGATGTCCGGCGGGTACGCGGCGGTTTCCTGGCGCAGTACTCGGACTCCGTGCCGGAGAGCGATGTCAAAATCAACATTGTCAGCAAGCGCAAGCCGACCAAGCAGGAAATCAGCGACCTGCTATTTGCCTGGCGCGCCGTCAAGCACATTAAATCAAACGCCATTGTCCTGGCGAAGGACAAGACCCTCGTCGGCATGGGCGCCGGTCAGCCCAGCCGCATCGTCAGCACCCAGATTGCCCGGGAGAAAGCGGGCGACAAGGCAAAGGGCAGCGTGCTCGCATCTGACGCAATGTTCCCGTTCCCGGATGTCGTCGAATCAGCGGGTGAAGCCGGCGTGACCGCCATCATCCAGCCCGGCGGTTCTATCCGCGATGAGGAATCGGTGAAGGTAGCCGATAAATACAATATGGCGCTTATCTTTACCGGCGAACGGCACTTCAAACACTAAAACACCAGAAGCAATAAACCTGTTATTTAAGGTGGGGAATCCGTTTTATCAGATTCCCCACCTTTTTTTATTGGTAGGTCTTTTTTGTTTCTGATATCACTGCGGTGGGGTATGGCAACGAGGTAATCTGAAAGTTATGTAAGAGATTGCCGCGCTTCACTCGGTGACCGCTCTGAGCCTGTCGAAGGTTGACGGCTAATTAGTTCGACAAGCTCACCACGAGCGGGTATGAATCCTGTTTTACTTCTTCTCTTCGCCGAGGTAAGCGGCAATCACCTGCCGATTGCTCTTGATTTCTTCCGGAGTGCCTTCGGCAATCTTGCGCCCGAAGTCCAGCACGGCAATGCGGTCGGCTAAGTCCATGACCACGCCCATATCATGCTCGACGAGGATAATGCAGCTCACGCCATCGCGCAGCACCAGCGTATCCGGGTAGGTATCACCCTGCCCTTCAAAGATGTCCACGATAAACCGGGCGATGTCTTCTTTTTCTTCCAGGTTCATGCCTGCCATCGGCTCGTCCAGCAGCAGGACTTTTGGCTGCAGCGCCAGCGCCCGCCCCAACTCCACGCGCTTGCGCATGCCGTAGGGCAATGAACCCACCACTTTCTTACGGATAGGCTCGATTTCCAGGAAGTCGATAATATCCTCGACGACCTTGCGGTGCTGTACCTCTTCCTTGTGCGCGGGACCGAAATAGAGGGCGGAGGCAAAGGGGTTCTGTTTCATCAGGACATGCCGCGCCGCCATCAGGTTGTCCAGCGTGCTCAAGCCGGTGTACAGCTCGATGTTCTGGAAGGTGCGCGCCAGTCCCATTCTCGCCGCCCGGTCCGGACGGATGCGGGTGATGCGTTTATCTTCAAAATAAATCTCGCCCTGCTGCGGCTTGTAAAAACCGTTGATACAGTTGAGCAGGCAGGTCTTACCCGCGCCGTTGGGCCCGATAATGGCGAGAATCTCTTTATCGCGGATATCCAGGTTGATATCGGTGAGGGCTTTGACCCCGCCGAAAGACAGCGAAAGGTTTTCAATGCGGATTTTAACCGGAGATGCCTCGCCGGCGGTCATGGCTTTCCCTTTGTTTTCGCCTGTTCGGCGAGGAGTTTTTCCCGGTACTGCAAGGCGGGAGCGCAGTCAGGCCCGGTGCATCCCGCCGGCTTCTTCGATTTCTGATAGCCCGTGCATTTGACTGTGCCGTCGCGGGAGACCATGATGGTCACTTCGTCATCGACGGACTCGCAGCGGACGGTGGTTGCGGTTACCTGCCAGTCAAACATCTTTCTCGTTAAGCCAGCGAATACAATATCGTGCCGTCGGGGCTGCGGCGCTTCAGTCTACCCTGTCCTTCCAGGTAGAGCACATGCGCCATCGTCTCACCGAAGGCAAACCATTTCTGCGGCGGCGGGAATTCTTCCCAGGTCTTGGCGGTAATGTCCCACTTGATGAAAGGCGCTATCTGGAGACAGTTAAGCTCCTTTCCTTTCAATGCCGCCATCACTTCATTAAGGCGGGATTTGTGGTGTTCCTGCAATTCCCTGACCCTGCCGTGCAGGTCATGCACGATGCGGCGGTGTCCGGTCAGCACCAGTTTCACATCGAGGGCATCGACTTTTTTCAGGCTCGCCAGGTATTCTCCGAGGGCATCCTGCATTTCCAGCCAGTAGGCGATGTTGGGGGTAATATCGAAGAGAATATGGTCTCCGGCGATGAGTATTTTCTGGTTCGGCTCATACAGACTGGTGTGCCCGGGTGAGTGTCCCGGCGTGGCGACGCAACGGAAATGAAAGTCCCCGATATCAATGACATCCCCGTCTTTGACGTAGGTGAATTCGACCGTGCGCTTCAAGCCGTAGCG
>JAQTVW010000010.1 GCA_028706655.1 Dehalococcoidales bacterium
CGAGCTTTTACGCTATTACCTGCTCTCCAAGCTCTTCGGGCTGGAAGTCGATGAAGACAAGTTCCGCCGCCGTTTCCAGACCGAAATCAGAAAGTAACTGGGCATGGAACTACTGTTACTGCGGCTTTCGGGAGTGGCTCAGGGACGCGGCAAGATTAAAGTAACGCCCCGAGGGATGTACACCGTGAGTGTCATGATGCGGGACTTTTTCGCCTCTTTGAATACGCTGAGAGAGCATTACATTGAACGCCAGGTCTAGCTTACCCTATTTGACCGCCACATGGACGCCCGCAGCGCCGAAGAACAACGGGCGGTACGAGACATCCCGGAAACCAACGCCCATGAGCAGTTTTTTGACCTCTTGCGGAGTATAGAAGCGCGCCGCCGATTCCGCCAGGTACTTGTAAGCCGAACGGTTGCCGGACATCAAATAACCGGCATTGGCGACGAATACCCGCAGGTACAGGCGGAAAAACCAGCGGATTATCTTCCCCTTGGGCTGGCTGCTCTCCACGATGACAAACCTGCCGCCCGGCGCCAGCACCCTGAATACTTCTGCCAAAGCTGGCTGCGTGATGGGGTTGTGATAAGTCAGATTGCGGAAGGCGAAAGAAATCCCGACGACATCGAAATAGCCATCGGGGAAAGGCAACCGTGTGGCATCGCCGATTACAAAAGCAGGCTGAATTCCTTTGATTGAAGCAGCTTTTTCCCGCGCAATTTCCAGCATCGGCTCGCTGTAGTCCAGCCCGGTGATTTCCACGCTGCCCTTCGCGCGCCGCGCAATCGCAATAGACAGGTCGCCGGTGCCGCAGGCAAGGTCCAGAAGACGCCGGGGAGAAGAAGCCACGCATGCGCGGGCGGCTGCCTCGCGCCAGCGGCGGTCCATTCCCAGGGTGATGATGTGGTTAATCAGGTCGTAACGCGGCGGCACCGCGGTGAACATGCCGTGGAGTGGTCTGGGCTGTGCCGGATCCGGCATCTAAAAGAGCCCCGCCAGAATGTAGCCGATGCCCATGAACAGTTGCGTCAGCAACACAACCATCACGTTGCCCGCCATGGCAGGCACCAGTTGATTCATATCGTCATAATGGAAAGCGCCCTTAATTGCCTTGGTCGCGATGGGAAACGTCAGTAGCCCCATCAGCGTAAAAGCAGGGAGTGTCCCCTCGGCTACCCACACCGCTATCCACAAGTAAACCAGGAGTGTCAAAGCGGCGTAGATGAAGCTGGATGTCCGCTTGCCCAGCGTGATAGGCATCGTCTTGCGGCGCGCGATTTTGTCCGCTTCAGCATCGGGGAACTCGTTGAGAAAAAGCAGGTTATGGACGAGGATACCGGAAGGTACGGACGCCACGAGCGCCGGCAAAGAGTACTCTCCTGTCTGGACGAAGTAGGCACCCAGCACCGGCAGCACCCCCAGCCCCAACCCCGCCGAGACTTCCGGCCAGGGCAGTTTGAGGATAAGCGGGCTGTAGAGAACGATGCAGAAGACCGCCACCAGCAGCAAAGGCAGCAATTGCCAGCCAACGGCAAGCGTAAAGTAAACGCCGATTGCCGCCGCCACCACCAGTGAACCAATTCCCAGCCGGAGCGCATCCTGCGGCTTTAACCTGTCGGCGGGCAACAAGCCGCTGCCGCCGCTGAACGGCGTCTTGGGCGTGGCAAGGTCGACGCCGCTGCGGTAATCGAAATAATCGTTCAGAGTGTTGACGCTGACGTGCGCCAGCACCAGTCCGAAAGCGGAAAGCAAAGCATAACCGAGGTCAAAGAATCCTTCGTACCGGGCGATAGCAATGCCTAAGAAAGCCAGTACCAGCGAAAGAATGAGAAACTGCGGTCTGATCTCCAGAAATAACAGTTTAAGTTTCACTCCGTGTCTCCCTGCTCGAAGAAGATTATCCCTCTGGCAGAGTATCAAATGGAGTGCTTTTCTGTCAATTACTTCAGGATTTCAGCCAGTTTATCCAGCGATTCGTTCCAGCCGGTGCGGGCGCCATCAATATCGGTCAGCGGAAAGGACGGATATTTCAGTGTGAGCACCGTCTTACCGGTATTTCCTTCGAACGTGACTATCAACTGCAACTCCAGTGGGAAATCCGGGCTCATGCCGTAATAAGTCGCCGGGACGATGTTGCCTTTATCATCGGTAAAGCTATCCGTCAATGTGATGCGTTTCATCGGGACAATTTCCTTGATGACGCCGCCGCTCCAGTAGTCCTTGCCCTCCGGCGAGCGCATGCAATAGATATATTTACCGCCGACACGGAAATCAATTTGGGCAACAGGTGCGGTATAGTTTTTGGGTCCCCACCAGCGCTTGATTTGTTCCGGTTCGGTCCATGCCTTCCATACTACCGCCGGCGGCGCATCGAAGGAACGCGTAATCGTCAGTTCCGCCTGCGCGAGCGTCGTTGCCTGTTTTTGATTCACATTATCCCCCTATTATTTTTGGACACACAATGGTTAAGAATTGTTTAACAATCCTTCTCGACGTGACTCCTGGGGCTTGAGTATGGCGCGCTACTATTTGGCGGCTGCTTTGACCTTTATCTTGCGCGCCTTCATCGGCTCGCCGTAACAGATGATATCGCAGGTCTCGATACAATCGCAGACCTCATCGATTGTCACTGCCAGTCCGCAGACTTCACATTCGTACCCGTCGCCCTTGGCGGCTTTCTTTGCCGGTGCTTTCTGTGCTGCTGTCTTCTTCGCTACCATCGTCTTTCTCCTTCAACTGTTTTTCTACAGGTCTTCTATCAAAGTGGTAAACGTGTCATGATGGTCTTCTTCCTGCTCCAGGATTTCGCGGAAGAGCCGGTTGGTGGTCTCATCACCTTCTTTACGCGCCATCTCGATTATCGTCTTGTAAAGCTTAACGGCGTTCGCCTCATCTTCGATATCGCGGGCAATCATCTCTTTGAGCGTGCTGCCGACAAAAATGGGGTTGGGCTTAGTGGTAGGTATGCCGCCCAGGTAAAACAGGCGCTCGGCGATAGATTCAGCATGTTTCATTTCAGAAATACCGATGGACTTGAGTTCATTCTTTACAGCGAACCCCTTCACCCCACCCCACTGGACATGCTGCCACATGTACTGGATTGCTACCTGTAACTCCCGCGCGATAGCTTCGTTGAGCTTATCGAGCAAAGCTGGAGAAACTTGAGTTGCTGCTCCCTGTTTAGCTGCCATATTTCCTCCATTTTTAACACTCCTGCTATTTCGACTCTAATTTAGGTCTTAATATTAGTCAATACGTATTCATACTGACTTATATTTCTGCCGTATCTCTGGACTTTGCATCGCCGTTCTCTTAGAATGTATCTGTCTTCAGGATAAAGATATGTCAGATATTATTACCGGTCGCAACGCCGTCCTCGAAGCACTCAGGTCAGGGCGGTCTATCAACAGAATCCTGCTGGCGCGCAATATCGGACGGCACAGCACAATTGCCGAGATTCTGCGCCTGGCGCATGATAGCGATGTCCCTGTAGAATACGTGCTGGCCGGTGCCCTTGATCAAGCCAGCCCCACCCCCACCCACCAGGGCGTGCTCGCCTATGTCGCCGCTAAAGATTATGTCAGCCTGGATGACCTGCTGGCGATCTCAAAACAGAAAAACGAGCCGCCTCTCTATTGCATCCTCGATGGGATTGAAGACCCGCAGAATTTAGGCGCCATCATGCGCACCGCCGAAGCCGCCGGCGTCCACGGCATCATCATCCGTTCACGGCGGGCGGTGGGACTGACGGCGACCGTCGCACGGACATCCGCCGGAGCCATCGAGTATATGCCGGTGGCGCGGGTCAATAACATCGCTCAGGCAATCGAAGAACTCAAGAAAAATCAGGTCTGGGTCGCGGGCATCGAGAAAGGCGGCAAGGTAAACTACACCCGGGTCGATTTCAAGCTGCCGACGGCAATCGTCATCGGCGGCGAAGGCAAAGGACTTTCCGACCTCGTCAAGAAGCGGTGCGATTACCTGGCGTCTATCCCGATGCGGGGCAAAATCACCTCGCTCAACGCCTCGATTGCAGCGGCGCTGGTCATATATGAAGCCTACCGCCAGAGGATTCCGTTCGCAAGCCATTGACAGTTATGCGCGTATAGTGCATAATTATTAGGAAAATTTATTAAACAAGGCTAGGTGAGGATGGTTAGAATCAGGTTACGCCGCATGGGGGGAAAGAAACAGCCCAGCTACCGCTTGGTAGTTACCGATATTCGCAACGCGCGCAACGGTGCTTTCCTGGAGATTATCGGGAATTATGATCCCCGCACGAATCCGGAGACGGTGGTGATACAGGAAGAGAAGGCTTTAGACTGGCTCAAGAAGGGAGCCCAACCGACGGCTACAGTTGCCAGACTTCTCAAAAAGACTGGCGTTATGGCAAAGTTCAAACCTGTCGAGGAGAAAGCATGAAAGAACTTGTTGAGTACATCGCCAAATCAATCGTCAACGTCCCGGACAGCGTCAAGGTAGAAGAGGAAACCACCGAAGAAGGTCTCACGCTGAAGCTCTCGGTCGCCGATGAGGACAAGGGCAGAATAATCGGCAAACAGGGACAGGTTGCCCAGGCAATGCGCACCCTTCTCCGGGTTAAAGCCGCCAAAGCCGGCACCAAAGTCAGACTCGAAATCATCTAGCCTTACCGCAGCTAATACCAGGAAAATTTAGCTTCACTCCCAGTGATTTTCACACAACAAGTCACCAGGAAGTGAAGCTTTTTGTTTTGGGGAATCAATTAGTTGCAGTGAACCTGCCGGGCGTCTGGAATTGCTTGGTGCGCCCTTCGAAGAGTTCAGGGTAAGCGGTCAGTCTTTTATACCAGGCGCTTGCGGCGTTTGATTTTTTCCGCCACTTTGAGACGAGCCGCGGCGCGCGCCAGCGCAGCCCGGGCAACTTCTTCATCAACCGCCGGGGCGTGTTGCGCCAGTCTTTCCTGCGCCCGTTTCCTGGCGGCTTCCGCCCGCGTCACATCGATTTCCTCGGCACGTTCGGCGGCGTCTGCCAGCACGATAACGCGCGTCGGTCTTACTTCCAGAAATCCGCCGCTGATGGCGAGAATCAGTTCATTCTCACCTTTTTTTATCCGCAGTTCGCCGGGCAACAGGGTAGTCATCAGAGGCGTATGGTGCGGCAGAATCCCCAGTTCGCCCAGCGCGCCGGGGGCGATGACCATATCCACGTCCTCAGAATAGACTACCTTTTCGGCAGTGACTACGTCCAGCTTAAAGCTTGCCATATCAAATTACGCTGCCATCGTCTTGGCGGCTTCGGCAACCTCTTCGATGCCGCCCACCATGTAGAACGCCTGCTCCGGCAGATGGTCGTACTTGCCTTCCAGAATTTCTTTGAAACCGCGCACGGTATCGGCAATTTTAACATATTTGCCCTTGCGGCCAGTGAAGACCTCGCTGACAAACATCGGCTGGGAAAGGAACCGCTGGATGCGGCGCGCCCGAGCCACGATGAGCTTGTCTTCCTCGCTGAGTTCTTCGATGCCCAGGATGGCGATGATGTCCTGAAGGTCCTTGTATCTCTGGAGCACCCGCTGCACTTCACGGGCGACGCGGTAGTGCTCTTCGCCGACGACTTCCGGGGTCAGGATACGTGAAGTAGAGGTCAGCGGGTCAACTGCCGGGAAGAGACCCTGTTCGGCGATAGCCCGTTCCAGGGCGACCACCGCATCGAGGTGTCCGAAGGTAGTGACTACACCGGGATCGGTGTAGTCATCGGCGGGTACGTAAATTGCCTGGAATGAAGTAATAGAACCGTTGGCAGTGGAGGTGATTCTTTCCTCCAGTTCGCCCATTTCGGTCGCCAGGGTAGGCTGGTAGCCGACCGCCGAGGGCATGCGCCCGAGTAATGCGGAGACTTCCATGCCTGCCAGCGTATAACGGTAGATGTTATCAATGAAAAGCAAGACGTCCTGATGCCCGACATCACGGAAATACTCCGCCATCGTCAAGCCGGTCAACCCGACGCGCAGGCGTACTCCGGGCGGCTCGTTCATCTGCCCGAAGACCATCACCGTCTTGTCCAGTACGCCGGAAGCCCTCATGTCATGCCAGAGGTCGTTGCCTTCGCGGGAGCGTTCCCCGATGCCGGTGAACACGGACAGCCCGCCGTGCACTGTGGCGATGTTGCGGATAAGCTCGGTGATGATGACCGTCTTGCCCACGCCGGCACCGCCGTAAGCGCCGATTTTTCCGCCCTTGGTGAATGGCGCAATCAGGTCGATGACCTTCAGTCCCGTCTCCAGAATATCGGTGCTGGTCCTCTGTTCTTCAAAAGTGGGCGGCGTCCGGTGAATCGTCCAGTGGTCGTCCGCCTTCACTTCGCCCAGGTTATCCAGTGTTTCGCCCAGTACGTTGAACAGTCGCCCCGTCGTCGCTTTGCCGACCGGCACTTTAATCGGAGCGCCGGTATCGATGACTTCCGCGCCGCGTTCCAGACCATCGGTCGGCGCCATGGAAAGGCAGCGCACCCAGTTGTTACCCAGGTGGTCCTGCACTTCCATGACCAGCTTGCCGCCCCCGGTCTTTATCTCGACAGCATTGTACAGCGCCGGCAATTCATCGGGCGGAAATTCAATATCGACGACCGTTCCGATTACCTGAACTACTTTGCCTTTTGCCATACAACCTCCTACTGTTCCAGAGCCACAACCGCACCGCTGATATCCAGAAGCTCGCGGGTAATCGCATCCTGACGGGCTTTGTTATGCGCCAGCGTCAGATCGGCAACCAGCTCAATGGCGTTATCCGTAGCGCTTTTCATCGCCACCATCCGCGCCGATTGCTCGCTGGCGATAGACTCCAGAATCGCATGATAAACTTCCATTTCGACAAATCTGGGCAGAAGCTCGCTCAATACCGCATTGCCGCTCGGCTCGTAAATATAACCCACGTTTTGCGCACGCGGTATCTCGGCGGGTCTTACCGGCAGCAATTGTTCCATCACCGGTTTCTGCACCATGGTATTGACAAAGCGAGCATAGGCAAGATAGACCATGTCTATCTCTCCCTTGCTGTAACTATCAATAATAATACGCGAGACAGGCAACGTATCCAGCAGACCCGGCTTGTCACCAAGCCCGGAAAATTCAGCGATGATGTTCCGCCCGTAGCGGCTCATGAACTCGCTGCCTTTACGTCCCACCGTCAACAGGCTCACAGGAATCTCCTGTTTGAGAATGAAGTTCGCCGTCTGCCGGTTGATGTTGGAGTTCAGACCGCCGCATAAGCCGCGGTCGGGCGTGATATGCACAATCGCCACTTTCTGAACCGGGCGGTTCTCCAGCAGGGGATGCACCGTACCGCCCGGCAATGCCGCCAGGTCCGCGATAACCTGCTGAATCTTGTCCGCGTACGGTCTGCCCGCCAGTCCGCGCTCCTGCGCCTGCCTCATCTTGGAGGCAGCCACCATTTCCATTGCCCTGGTTATCTTGGCAATGTTGGTGACGCTGCGTATTCTCCGGCGGATAGCCCGAATTGTCGCCAAATTATCCTCTCCACTATTTAACGGTAAAAGTCTGTTTGAACTCCTGAATGGCGGCTTTCAGCGTTTTTTCGCTCGCCTCGCTCAGTACCTTTTCCTTGAGGATGGCGCTGCCGATTTCAGGATGCGTTGCCGTCATAAACTTGTGAAACGCCGACTCAAAGGCAGTCACCTTGTCCACAGGCACATCATCCAGCATACTGTTGATGACCGCATACAGAATCATGACCTGCTGTTCTACCGGGACCGGCGCCGATAGTGGTTGTTTCAAGACTTCCCGAATCCTGTGTCCGCGTTCCAACTGAGCGCGCGTCGCCTTGTCCAGCTCGGTGGTACCGAATTGAGCGAAGGCTGCCAGTTCGCGGTATTGCGCAAGTTCCAGCCTCAAACGCCCGGCGACCTGCTTCATCGCCTTGGTCTGGGCGGAACTGCCCACGCGTGATACGGAAAGACCAACGTTGAGCGCCGGTCGGATGCCGGAGTTGAACAGGTCGGACTCAAGGTACATCTGCCCGTCCGTGATGGAGATAACGTTCGTCGGGATATAGGCGGACATATCGCCCGCCTGTGTTTCAATGATGGGCAGCGCCGTCAGAGAACCGCCGCCGTACTCCGAAGCATACTTGGCGGCGCGTTCCAGCAGGCGGCTGTGCAGATAGAAAACGTCGCCGGGGTAGGCTTCCCGTCCCGGCGGACGTCTTAATAACAGGGAAAGCTGGCGGTAAGCCCAGCTGTGCTTGGAAAGATCGTCATAGACCACGAGGGCGTCCTTGCCCTGCTCCATGAACTCCTCACCCATGGCACAGCCGGAGTAGGGGGCAAGGTATTGCATAGCCACGGAGTCCGCGGCGCTGGCGACGACGACGATAGTATGTTCCATGGCGCCGTGCTCTACCAGAGAGGCTACCACACGCGCTACCTTTGACGCCTTCTGCCCGATGGCGACATAGACGCAAGTGAGGTCGCCCCCCTTCTGGTTGATGATCGTATCGAGCGCGATGGCGGTCTTGCCGGTGGAGCGGTCGCCGATGATAAGCTCGCGCTGGCCGCGGCCGATGGGAATAAGGCTATCCACCGCCTTGATGCCCGTCTGCACCGGTGTGTCCACCGATTTGCGCAGCACGACGTTAGGCGCAACACGTTCTACAGGTCGAGTCTTCGCTGCTTTGATGGGACCTTTGCCGTCCAGCGGCCGTCCCAGGGCATCGACGACGCGCCCGATGAGCGCTTCGCCCACCGGCACTTCGACGATACGACCCGTGCAGCGTACTTCGTCGCCTTCCTTGATCGAAGAGTAATCGCCCAGTACAACGGCGGCGACGCTGTCTTCTTCCAGGTTCAGCGCAATGCCCATGATGTCGTTAGGGAACTGGAGCAACTCGTTATATTTGGCTGCCGCCAGTCCGCTGATGCGGGCGATGCCGTCACCGACCTCGATGACCGTACCCACGTCCACCATGGTCACCGCCATACCGAACTGTTCGATTTCTTTCTTGATTACGGCTACAATATCCTGCCCTCGTTTTTCCACCTGACCCTCCTAAAGAGCTCAGCGGCAACCGGAAACTATGCCCTGGGCAATTTCCCGATGGGGAGCACCCAGCGCCCGTATTTATCACTCAGAACGACGGCTGCGGAAGTATAGATTGCCGAGCCGGCGCAGATGAGACCTTCCCAGCCGGCTACCGCAGCGGGGATAACGCCATAGAAATGGAGCGCCAGCAGCGCAAAAAGAATCACCAGCGTTCCGAAAACAATCACATGAGCTATCGAGATGCGCAGGGTGGCGATGCCCATATAGAAGGCAAACATACCCCAGGCTATCATCACCCATGCCAGTCCCGGGTTATCCAGCTTGACCACACCGAGGAAAGACATCAGGAAGGCGAAGCTCAAGCCAATCCAGAAAAAGCCGAAGGAGATGAACGCCGTCATACCAAAGGTATCGCCGCGCTTGCCGTCAATAATTCCGGCAATCACCTGTGCGGCACCGCCCCAGAAGAAGCCGTACATCAGAGGAAATACGCTGGTTATCAGACCGATGTTGTGAATCTGCAATAGAAAGGTGGTAAAGCCGAATGCCGCCAGTCCCATTGCGCCGGGATTGCCCCATTTTGTTTCTTCGTTCGCCATGTAGTTGCCCAAACCTCCAATTATCCTATTTTTGCGAGGTCGCCCCCGCTTTCAGAGGGGGGCATTTCACCCCCCCCTCTCATTCTCAACTAATTTTTACTGCTTGCCCTCGATAAGGGTGGTCACGACTGTCGGGTCAGCCAGGGTGCTGGTATCGCCCAGATTGCCGGTATCACCGGAAGCAATCTTGACCAGGATACGGCGCATGATCTTGCCGGAACGGGTCTTGGGCAGAGAATCGGTGAACTGGATTTTATCCGGAGTTGCGATAGGTCCAATCTGCTTGCGGACATGCCCAACCAGTTCTTTCTTGAGTTCCTCGGTGCCCTGTTCGCCGGCTTTCAGCGTAACGTAGGCATAGATGCCTTCGCCCTTGATGGCATGCGGCATCGGAACCACGGCGGCTTCAGCGACCTTCGGGTGGGAGACCAGGGCACTTTCGACTTCAGCGGTGCCAATGCGGTGACCGGAGACTTTGATGACATCATCGATACGGCCCATCAGCCAGTAGTAGCCATCCTCGTCCTTACGGGCGCCATCTCCGGTAGTATAAACGCCGGGGAAGCGGGTGAAATAGGTATTCTTGAAGCGCTCCGGGTCGCCATAAACGCGGCGCATCAGTCCGGGCCAGGGCTTCTTGATAACCAGATAACCGCCCTCATTCACACCAGCCTCGGTGCCGTCTTCCCGCAGGATGGCAGGCTGGATGCCGGGGAACGGTACTGTAGCCGAGCCCGGCTTGGTGGGAATCGCACCCGGCAGCGGAGTAATCAGGATGCCGCCGGTCTCGGTCTGCCACCAGGTATCCACGATGGGGCAGCGCCCCTTGCCGATGACATTGTAGTACCACATCCACGCTTCGGGGTTGATCGGTTCGCCCACGCTGCCCAGAATGCGCAGGGAGCTCATATCGCGCTTGTTGGGCCAGTCCTCGCCCTCTCGCATGATAGAGCGGATAGCCGTCGGCGCGGTATAGAAGATATTGACCTTGTACTTCTCCACAATCGCCCAGAACCGGTCGGGATGCGGATAGGTCGGCACGCCTTCAAACATGAGCGTCGTCGCGCCCAGCGAAAGCGGCCCATAGACGATGTAGCTGTGCCCGGTGATCCAGCCGATATCGGCGGTGCACCAGTAGGTGTCATCGTCCTTGAGATCGAAAATCCACTTGGCGGTCTGGGTGACATACAAGAGGTAGCCCGCCTGGGTATGCAGCACACCCTTGGGTTTGCCGGTGCTGCCGGAAGTGTAAAGGATGAATAACGGGTCTTCGGAGTCCAGAGCTTCGGCTTCGCACTGGTCTTTGGCTTCTTCCGCCGCCATCATATCATGCCACCAGTAGTCGCGGCCGGCTTTCATTTCGACGCCGATATTGGCGCGCTGCACGACGATGGAGGTCGCAACTTTGGGGCAGGAGGCGAGTGCGGTATCGGCATTGTCTTTGCTGCGGATGGTCTTGCCGGAGCGGTAGTAACCATCGGAGCAAATCAGCAGTTTGGACTCGCAGTCCAGCATGCGGTCTTTCAGAGCATCGGCGCTGAAACCGCCGAATACGATAGCATGTATAGCGCCGATACGGGCGCACGCCAGCATGGCGATGGGCAGTTCCGGAATCATGGGCAGGTAGATAGAGACGCGGTCGCCCTTCTTGATGCCGAATTTCTTTAATACGTTGGCGAATTTGCAGACTTCGCGGTGTAATTGCTGGTAGGTCAATGTCCGGCTGTCGCCGATATCGCCTTCCCAGATTATCGCTGCCTTGTTCTTGCGCCAGGTCTTGAGATGGCGGTCGAGGCAGTTGTAAGCAACATTCAGTTTACCGCCGACGAACCACTCGTGCTTGGCATCCTTAAAGTTATCGACGAGCACTTTGTCCCACTTGCGGAACCAATCGAGCTGGTTGGCGGCTTCCGCCCAAAAAGTCTCCGGGTCATCTACGGAACGCTTGTAGATTTTCTTGTACTCTTCCATGCTCTTGATGTACGCCGATTTGCTCAGCGATTCCGGAGGATTAAACTTGCGTTTCTCCTCCATCATGGAAGTAATTGTTTTTGTGGTCTCTGCCATTTTCCCTCTCCTTCTATTTCACACCCCAGCCTTATCGACAGGCGGAAGTGTATTCTCCCTGTTGTAATACGCCCTTATTCCTGCGCGGTGACCCCCATTAACTGGGTAAAGGCATTGCGCAGGCGCACCGCAATCAATGAGGCAACTCCGCGGTGCACTTTATTCCCGATGACCGGGTTATCATCGCACATCTTAATCAGCTCTTTAGAATCGAAGACCAGCACTTTAGTCTCTTCGATGGCTCTCGCCGTATCGGCAGCGCGATAAGGCGGCAGCATGGAAGACCAGCCAATGACTTCAAAATTAGACGCCGACTGGATCTGCCGGCGGCTCATGGGACCAAGCTCCAGGTAAATACCGACCAGTCCTTCTTCAATAACATATAATTTATTCGCCGGCTTACCCTGCCGCACTAGGTCCTGCCCGACCTGGAAAGTCTCTTCCTTCGCCATTTTGGCGAGCTGGATAAGTTCGCCTTCGTCAAGCTCACGGACGAACGGGACACGTTTTAATATTTCCAGGCTGGTCATTGTGCTGTTCCTCCTTTCTTCTTATTTTTCTTAATCGGCAGCATTCTGCCGTACCCGAATTTTCTATTTGCCGGCGCCCGCCACGTCCCGCTTGAGCGCCGCCAGCCGGCTGCGGGTGCTGCCATCAAGCAGCTTGCCGTCAATACGGGCGACCATGCCGCCTACCAGCGCGGGTTCCACGCGGGTGCTGACCACGATTTTCTTGCCCAGCAATTCCTCAAGACGCTTCGTGACGGATTGCCGTTCTTTGTCCTCAAGAGGCACCGCCGTCATGACTTCCGCCCGCTCGATGCCATTGTATCTATCGGTCAGGTGCCCGTATTCTGAGACTACCGAACCGATGATGCCGAGCTTGCCCCGTACAATCAGCAGCCGCACCAGGTTCAACGCCAGCGGACTAACCGTGTTCAACCACTCGGAGAGTTTTTTATCTTTGTCGGCGAAACGCACTTTAGGACTTGCCAGATACGCGCCAAAGGCGGCATCACCGACCACGCTCATGACTTTAGCGAGGTCGTCCTGCCACCGGTCAACCTGTTTTGCCGCCAGCGCCAGCTCGAACACCGCCTGCGCATAACGCCGGGCGTGGGTCTTTCTTGCCATAGAATTCTAGTTCTTTTTCTCCGTCAGTCCCTGGGTTAATACCTTTTCAATCAGTTCGCGGTGCCCTTCCCTGTCCAGCGTCTTATCGATTACTTTTTCCGCTGCCAGTATCGTCAGTTCCGCAAACTCCTGGCGCAGCTCGCCGATAGCTTCATCGCGTTCCTGCTGAATCTCCGACCGTGCCCGGTTGAGCAGGGTTTCCGCTTCTTTTTTCGCTTCGTCGCGCGCCTTCTGCCTCATTTCTTCGGCGATACGCGTGGCGCGTTCGATGCGTTCCTGCCCCTGGGCGCCAGCCATTGCCAGCTGTTTTTCGATTTCCTGATCTACCATGCTGGCTTTTTGCTTCATCGCTTCGGCATGGTCAGCAGTTTCCTTGACCTTCCGCGCGCGCTCGTCCAGCATACGCATAATCGGTTTATAAGCAAACAGGTACATCAAGCCCAGCAGTATGCTGAATTGGATTACTTGTGCTATAAGAGTAGGCAGGCTGATACCAAGTTTAGTCAGTCCCTCCATTACTCTCCTCCTCAGCCTCAGTTCTCTTGCTGGTGACGGTTACTTCAAGCCCATGAAGAGCGCTGCGACTATCATGCCGACCATCAACATAGACCCTAAAATTACACCGGCAATCAAGATAGCCAGTGACATCGGAATTCCGTCCTGCATTTTAAGCCTCCTTTTAGACAATCATGGCAAGGATAATGGCGATAATCAAGGCATAGATACCGATTGCCTCGGCGAAAGCGGTGACCAGAATCATGTTCGTCATGATGGGTCCGCTCGCTTCCGGATTACGCGCCAGGCCCTGCAGTGCCGAGTAACCGATCAGCCCGATGGCCAGTGCGGGCCCCATCAGTCCAAGACTGGCAGCTAATCCTACCGCCAAAAGTTTCATCGTTTCCGGGTCCATTCTTAACCTCCTTTTATGTCAACCAGGTTCTGTTATTCACTATGATGAGCGGTCGCCAGGGTAAGAAACACCAGTGTCAGACCACCAAAGATAAGCGCCTGCACAAAACCAACGAACACTTCCAGCCCGTAAAATATCGGGGCGAAGACCCAGGGCACCAGGAACGCCGCAATAAGCAGCAGGATTTCTCCGGCGGTCATGTTCCCGAAAAGACGCAGGGTAAAGCTGACGATGCGGACGAACTCGCTCAGAGTTTCCAGTACGCCGACGACGGCGAAGATAACGCCGGTCAGCAGTCCATTCAGTCCTTCCCTTACCTTGCCCTTGAATACCTGCCCGATGCTGCGGAACAAAGGACCTACATTAATAAACTTGCCCAGGTAGCGTATGCCGAGGATTCGCAATCCGAAGAATTCAACGAAGACGAAGGAGACCAGCGCGATTGCCAGCGGAGTGTTGATATCCGTATTGGCGCCCCGGAGAAGTTCCACGTGATGCCCTTCCGGATTAAGAATCTCGATGGAGCCGAAACCGGGCAGGAGGCTTAGCCAGGCGTTAAAGGCAACATAGAGGAAGATAGTGGCGACGACCGGGAAAAAGCGCCGCCCGTTATGCTCCCCGGCGACACTCTGGCAGAAGTTGTAAAGCCATCCCAGCAGCAACTCGAAAGCGCCCTGAAGCCTGCCGGGTACCGGCTTCATGCGCCGGGTGATGAGATAAGAAACCCCCACCAGCACGATTATCGTAATCCATGAGGCAATAAGACTGTTGGTGACGGGGAACCCGAAGATTTCAAAGACGAGTGCGGCAGGCAGGTGCGGTTCGGGTTTCGCCAGTCCGAAGGGCAGATTCAACTCGAGACCGAATTTACTGAGGATGCTGCTGCCGAGAGGTCCGCTGATAAAGCCGATTACCGCCAGGAAAAGAAAAACAAGAATAATACCAATAAAAAGGGGGGAGAAGATTTTCCGGCGTCCCTGCCCGGACACTAATTCTTCCCCTTGACTTGTTTATTTGCTAAAAGAGGTAACAGCATTTGATAAACACCCAATCCAGCGGTTACGATTCCTATAATCAGTCCTACAATCATAAAAGCAGGTTTCGTATTAAACTTACCGTCCAGCCAGATTCCCCCCACCACACCCACAAATATGGCGCCTCCGATAAAGAAGCCTACGCCCGTCAGCCGCATTGCCAGTACCCATTTCGGCATGGCGACCTCAATAAACGCAAATTCCTAAACAGGATACCAAATTGGAAGGCTCAGGTCAAGCGACCGAGAACTGCTTTTTGTGTAATAAAAAAGCCCTGACGTTGACGATTTGTCAGAGCTCGAAACCAATTTGTGCATTTTCGATTATAACTGTGTCTTATTACTTTCAAAAAGACACATAAAATCACCGTCAAAGGTCTTCAAATAGTTATGCATCTTCAACAGGTCGTCAGAATTTACCGCGCCGGTAATTACGAATTTGCCTTGTTCCGTCCGGGTCAGGTCGGTCACCGGTTCCGGATGCCTGGTTTTCTGCACCATCGCCACCACCAGAGACTGGGTATGGCAGGAAGAGCAAAGCGCCTGGATGAACCACATCTGATCGCTGCAACCGAGCACTTCTACATTCTGCGATTCGTAGCGCTGCCTGCAGGAACTGCATTTAATATTACTGATGAGTTTCTTTAGCGTTCCCTCTTCCATCGTAGCCGCCGCATGCTTCAGGATTTCCGCTTGTCGAAATCATCAAGGTCAAGAGTATTGATGAAATCGTAAAAAGCAGACATCTTCTTTTTCATTTCCTCGTCATTAACGCCTTTTCCCTTGACGCCGGGTTCCTTTTCACCTTCGATGACCGGTTTGCCGGTCTCGCTGTCCAGATAGATGCCCGCCTTATCCAGCACGGTCTCCTCGGCGTAGATGGGCACTTCTGCTCTGACCGCGAGCGCCAGGGCATCGCTGGGGCGGGAGTCAACCTCTAATTGGTTGCCATCAACGCTGAGGATAATCTTGGCATAGAAAGTATCGTTTTTGAGATCGTTTACTACAATATAGTCTATAGTCACGTTCAGGGTATCAATCACGGAACGCAGCAGGTCATGGGTCAGGGGGCGGGGAACGGTGACGCCCTGCAGCTTGACGGCGATGGCATCCGCTTCCGCGGGACCTATCCAGATGGGCAAATAGCGCTCAGACTCTTTTTCCTTCAAAATCACTACCCGCTGATAGTTCATCAGGCTCACGCGGATGCTGTCGATACTCATTTCTAACATAACTGGTATTCCTTCCCCGTCTGCTTCTGTAAATAAATTCTACGCCCGCTCAACCGGCATTGTCAATTAACAATCATCGTACTAGCCACGCATGAAACAGCCAGCCGCGGACATTGATGCCGTGCAAACGGAATACATGCTGCACACTTGTCGGCTGACCCGTAAGTTATGATATAATGTTCTCAAAATCCCCCAAAAATAATTAATAGGAGGAAACATCAATTTAATGGAGACAGGACACAAGACGATTGTCTGGTTCGAAGAGGTCACCAAGAAAGACATTCCTATCGTTGGCGGTAAAGGCGCCAACCTCGGTGAAATGACCCATGCCGGTATCCCCGTTCCCCCGGGTTTCATTGTCACTGCCAACGCCTATTTCGATTATCTCAAAGAAGCCGGGTTAACCGAAAAAATACGTGCCCTGTTAAAACCGCTTGATGTACATAAGAGCCGCCAGCTTCAGGAAATTGCCGTGGAAGTCCAGAAGCTCATTACAGATTCCCCCATGACCAAGAAACTGGCGGGAGAAATCAAAGAGGCTTACCGCAAGATGGGCAAGGGGCTGGTTGCCGTGCGTTCCTCGGCGACTGCGGAAGACCTGCCCGAGGCTTCCTTCGCCGGGCAACAGGCGACCTTCCTTAATATTGAAGGTGAAGACGCCGTCGTCGATGCCGTGCAGGAATGCTGGGCATCCCTTTTCGGCGCCCGCGCCATCTTCTACCGCCAGGAAAACGGCTTCGAACATTTTAAAGTCGGCATTGCCGTGCCGGTACAGCGCATGGTACAGTCTCTTGCCGCCGGCGTGATGTTCACCGTCGAGCCGACCAGCAGCGATAAGAGTCTGATTGTGGTGGAATCCGTGCTCGGTCTAGGCGAAATGATTGTTTCCGGAGACGTCACCCCTGACCATTATGCCATCCGAAAGTCAGACCTTAAAGTCCTTAAAAAGGAAGTAAAGCGCCAGGAATGGAAGCTGGTACGCAATCCCAAGGGTACCGGCGAAGACCGCAATATCAAGATAAACCTGACCGATAAAGAAAAATCACAGCAGAAAATAACCGACGAAGATATTATCACCCTGGCGAAACTGGGCAAGAAGCTGGAAGAACACTACCAGTTCCCCCAGGACATTGAATGGGCGAAAGAAGACGGCAAGATTTACATCGTGCAGACACGCCCCGTCACCACTATCAAGACCACCGACCAGCAGGCTACTCCTGAGATTAACGCTCCGGTACTGCTCAGCGGCGCTCCCGCCAGCCCCGGCATCGCCGCCGGACCGGTCAAGATTGTCCCTGACCCTTCCCAGATTGACAAAGTGCTCACCGGCGATATTCTGGTCGCCGAGATGACTACTCCCGATTTCGTCCCTGCCATGAAAAGGGCTGCCGCCATCGTGACCGACCGCGGCGGACGCACCGCTCATGCCGCTATCGTCAGCCGCGAGCTGGGCATCCCCTGTGTCGTCGGTACGGAAAAAGCGACCAAGGCACTCAAAGACGGGCAGATGATTACCGTAGACGGCAGCAAGGGCAAGGTCTACGCGGGCAAGATTGAAGTGAAAGTAGAAAAAGCCACCCGCGCCCGCGGTGAAATCAAGACGCGCACCAAGCTGCTGGTCAACCTCGCCCAGCCGGAACTGGTTGACCGCGTTGCCCAACGTGATGTTGACGGTATCGGTCTGCTGCGCGCCGAGTTCATGGTCGCCCAGATTGGTGAGCATCCCAGCTACATGCTAGAGCACGGACGCGGACAGGAGTTTGTCGATAAACTCTCCGCCGGACTCAGCGAGTTCGCCCGGGCATTCAATCCCCGCCAGGTGGTCTACCGCACCAACGACTCAAGACCAACGAATACCGCGCCCTCAAAGGCGGTGAAAAATACGAAGAAGTGGAAGAGAACCCCATGATCGGCTACCGGGGCGCTTCCCGCTACGTCACCGATATCGCCACCTTCAAGCTGGAGCTGGCTGCCATCAAGAAAGTACGGGAAACCTACAAGAACCTCTGGGTCATGATACCCTTCGTGCGCACTGTGGACGAACTAAAACGCACGGTGAAAATCATGGAAGAAGAAGGGCTCAAGCGCTCCGCCGATTTCAAGCTGTGGCAGATGGTGGAAGTGCCTTCCAACGTCTTCTTGCTGGAGAAATTCCTCGCCGTCGGTGTCGATGGTGTTTCCATAGGTTCCAACGACCTGACCCAGCTCATCCTGGGCATCGACCGCGACAGCCACAAGCTCGCCAGCACTTTCGATGAGCGCAACGAAGCGGTCATGATTGCCCTGGAGCGCGTTATCAAGGGCGCCAAGGCGATGGGCGTCACCTGCTCTATCTGCGGTCAGGCGCCGTCAGTCTATCCCGAGCTTACCGAGAAGCTGGTGGAATGGGGCATTACCTCCGTTTCCGTCAGCCCAGATATGATTGATGTTACACGCGACATCATCGCCAAAGCAGAAGCGAGATTAAAGAAGTAAGTGATTGAGCAGCTGCATCTTCGCGAAATAACCGAAGAGAAGGAAGAGAAACTCTCTCCCTTTGCTGCCCGAAGCAGACTAACGAGGGGCAGGGTACACCCGGAAGAACCCTGCCCTCTCCGCGCCGCTTTCCAGCGTGACCGCGACCGCATTATCCATGGCAAGGCTTTCCGCCGCCTCAAGCACAAGACCCAGGTGTTCATCGCACCCCTTGGCGACCATTACGTCACCCGGCTCACACATACGCTTGAGGTCGCCCAGATTGCCCGCACCATCTCCCGCGCGCTCAACCTGAATGAAGACCTGACCGAAGCCATCGCGCTGGGACACGACCTGGGACATACCCCCTTCGGGCATGTCGGCGAGGAGGTCCTCAATGAACTTTATCCTGGCGGCTTCCGCCACAACGAACAGAGCCTGCGGGTCGTCGACCTGCTGGAGAACGACGGCAAAGGTCTGAACCTGACCAGGGAAGTGCGGGACGGCATCCTGAACCATTCTAAAGTACGTGAAAACATCTTCGGCGCAATTTCAGGACAGCCTGCGACGCTTGAGGGGGAAGTCTGCAAAATCGCCGATGCCATCGCCTACATCAACCACGACATTGAAGATGCCATCCGCGCCGGTATCATCACCGAAGGCGACCTGTCGCCGCAAGCTATTTCCGTAATCGGCGCTTCGCACTCCGCACGCATCAATACGATGGTGTGCGATGTTATCGTCAATTCGTGGAGCGCCAGCGGCAACATACCAGCCGCGCAGAAACCATCCATTACGATGAGTCCGCGGATTATGTCAGCTTCTAACACACTTCGCGACTTCCTCTTCGAGAATGTTTACAACCTGCGCTCCGCCCGGGAAGAGACCGAAAAAGCCCGCGCGGTCATCCGTTTCCTTTATAAGTATTTTAACCGGCACGCCGGTAAAATGCCGGTGGAATACGGCAGTCCTGCCGATGACGTGGCGCGACGGGTGGTGGACTACATCGCCGGCATGACCGATCATTATGCCCTGCGCCTTGGCGAAGAATTAAAATAAGACTTATTACCTCGGACCGCAAGACTATTGGCAAATTTCTTGAAATCCGCTATACTCTGAGAACCCTGAATTATCCGCAAAATGGTAAGATATAAGTAGCATGAGCGCTATTGATGAAGTCAAACAGCGAACGGATATTGTCGCTGTTATCAGCCAGTACACCGCGCTGAAAAAAGCCGGGCGCAATTTCACCGGACTGTGCCCCTTCCACAGCGAAAAGCACGGCTCATTCTTTGTTTTCCCGGAACGGCAGAGCTGGCATTGCTTCGGCGCCTGCGCTACCGGCGGCGATGTCATTTCCTTCGTGATGAAAAAAGAAGGGCTCGCTTTCGGCGAAGCCCTGCGGCTGCTCGCCGATAAAGCAGGCGTTTCTTTACCGGAAAAACCGGGGCAGGCGGAAAAGAAAGAGGAAAAAGACGAGCTTTACCAGATTAACCAGGCTTCCGCCGAGTATTTCCACAACCTGCTGCTCAATTCGCCGGCAGCCGAAAAAGCCCGCCGTTATGTCGCGGGTCGCGGTCTCTCCTCCCAGACGATTATCGATTTTCAGCTGGGTTACAGTCCGGATAGCTGGGAATCGCTGAAACAGCACCTCACCCAGATAGGCTATCCCGAGAGTTCACTGCTCAAGTGTGGTATAATCATTGAGGCAGAAAATGGCAAGACCCACGACCGCTTCCGCAACCGACTGATGTTTCCCATAAAAGACGCGCGAGGGCGCAATATTGGCTTCGGCGCGCGGGCGCTCGATGACGCCATGCCCAAGTATATGAACTCGCCGCAATCTCCTGTCTTTGATAAAAGCAGCGTCCTCTACGGCATCGACCGCGCCGCGCGGGCTATCCGCGAGCAAGACCGGGCGGTTATCGTCGAAGGCTACATGGATGTCATCATGGCGCACCAGTACAATATAAATAACGTAGTCGCCTCGATGGGCACTTCCATCACCGAAACGCAGGTCTTAACGCTAAAGAAGTTGAGCAAGAACCTGGTGCTGGCACTCGATTCCGATACCGCCGGGGAAGAAGCGATGCTGCGCGGCGTGGGTCACGAAAACACCCTCGGCGCGGAAGTACGCGTGGTACGGCTGCCGGAAGGCAAAGACCCGGATGAAGTTATCAAAGAAGATTTGAAAAACTGGGATTCGCTGATAAACCAGGCGCAGCCCATCATGGACTATACCATCGATATGATTACCGCAAAACTCGACCTGAGCCAGCCCGGCGACAAGTCGCTGGCGGTGGAACGGCTGTTGCCCGCCATCGCTGCGATGGAAGATGTCGTGCGTCAGGCTCATTATGTCCAGAAGCTGGCACGCCTGGTCTCCGTCAGCGCACACGTACTGGAAACCGCGCTGCACAAGATGAAAACCGCGACACGCAAACATCTTCCGGTAACAGCAGAGGCTGCTTTATCTGTGGCGCCGGAATCTTCCGACCCGCTGGAAGAATACTGTCTGTCGCTGTTGCTCCAGCACCATGAGTTGAAAGACCGCTGTGAAGGTATTTCTGCAGAATGCTTCGCCAATTCCGTTAACCGCGAAATTTTTGCTGCCTGGCTGCAATGCGCAGACCCGGCGTCACTCAAAGATAAACTGGACCAGACCATCCATGAGCACCTCGAAATCCTGCTGAAAAAGGAAATCCCGGCTACCCAGCTTGAGAAACGGATTTCTGCCAGTCTCTTGCGCCTGCAAGAAAAACACCTGAAAAGCATGGAGGCGCGCAAAGGGGAAATGCTGGCGGAGGAAGCCGAATCCGGCGGCGCCGGCGCGGACCTTGCCAGGCTTGAGGAACAGGGTATCGAGACCAGCGTTCAGTTGGGCGAGGTGCAAAAGCAGCGGCGCTGGTCGGAGACAAGGAGATAGATATGGCGAAAAAGACAAAGAAGACAGCGGCGGTTATTACAGAAGAGGAAAAAGTTGCTGATGATATCGTGAACGAAGAAAAAGCGGAAGACGAAGAATCCGGAGCAGCCGCCGAGACCGAGCCATCCCCCGAAGAAATCCTGCCCGAACCCGAGTCCGAAGAGCTCTGGGAAGAAGTCAAGCACCTCGAAGCGGAAAAAATAGAAGCGCCCGAGGAGCTTGAAGCTGAGATGCCTCTTGAGGAAATAGAGGGACAGGAAATCACCGATGACCCGGTGCGCATATATCTGCATGAAATCGGCAGGGTGCACCTGCTCACCGCCGAAGATGAAAAAGAACTCGCCAAGCAGATGGAGGAAGGCAAGCTCGTCGATCAAATTCGCCAGCGGCAGTCGGACAAGCTGGGACGCGCGCCAAGCTCGCCCGAGATAGTCCTCGTCATGATTAGAGAACTGGCGCAGCTGGCTCCCCTCATCCAGGGACTGCGCGAAATGCTCGGACTCCCCGCTGTTTCCAAGTTTATCGCCGCGGTTTATGATGATAAGGTGCAGCATTTGGTCAACAATACCTTCGACCCGATGATGGTGCAGAACCTCGCCACCAAGCTTAACAAAGCGCTTGGCGAGACCGAACAGGGATTGACCCACCTGTCTCTGTACAGCAAGATATTACCCCAGGACGTGCTCGATCTTATCGGCAAAGATGCCGCACTTGCTGACCTGAGCAAGCTCGCTGCCAGCGACAAGTTCGTCGCCGCGCTCAACGCCCGTGAAAAAGAGCTGGTCGCTTATTTCTCCAATATCGCGCGCAAAGCCAAGAAAGCGGAGCGCCACCTCATCGAAGCCAACCTGCGATTGGTGGTCAGCGTCGCGAAGAAACACATCGGGCGCGGCATGTCCCTGCTCGACCTGATTCAGGAAGGCAACATCGGACTGATGCGCGCCGTCGAGAAGTTCGATTACCGCAAGGGGTTCAAATTCAGCACTTACGCCACCTGGTGGATACGCCAGGCGCTCACCCGCGCCATCGCCGACCAGGCGCGCACCATCCGCATCCCGGTGCACATGGTCGAGACGATTAACCGCTTACTGAGAATCAGTCGCCGTCTTGCCCAGGAGTACGGTCGCGAACCGACTTCCGCCGAGATTGCCAAGGAAATGGAAATCTCCTCGGACAAGGTGCGGGAGATTGTTAAAGTCTCGCAACTGCCTATCTCGCTGGAATCGCCTATCGGCGAAGAGGAAGACAGCCCGCTGGGCAATTCGATTGAAGACCGCAACGCGCCACCCCCGGTGGATGTCGCTTCCAAGCAATTGCTTAAAGAACAGATTGAAGACGTACTGGGCACGCTCACTCCCCGCGAGCAGCGCGTTTTACAGCTAAGATTCGGACTGGAAGACGGGCGCAGCCGCACGCTGGAAGAAGTGGGACGGGAATTTGCCGTTACCCGCGAGCGCATCCGCCAGATTGAAGCCAAGGCGCTGAGAAAACTGCGCCATCCGAGCAGAAGTCGCAAGCTCAAGGACTACTTGGAATAAGGCGAACGCAGAGAAATGGACAATCAAGTTGCTAACATGTTAAGGTACTAATGTAAGTAATTGTTTACTTACATTTTAGTTTCATGAAGGAGCTGTCATGACAGGATTACTCGTTATCGGAATTATTGCCATCGCTATTGGTCTGTATATGGTTCAAACTAACAAGGGGAGCGCGGGAGACCCAAAAAGCCGCCTCTTGGGAAGGGTTGCCAGTATTATCGGAGCCCTCGTTATATTGATCAGCATCGTAGCGGGTTCATTTACGGCGGTCCCAGCCGGCAATCGCGGTGTGGTGATTCGTTTTAACGCCGTGACCGGCACAATCCTCAATGAAGGTCTCCAGATGAAATTACCGTTCATCGATTCGGTGGAAATGATGTCAATCCGCACTGATAAATATGAAGTCGGCGCGGCTTCGGCATCCCGCGACCTTCAGGATGTAAAGACGACTATCGCCCTCAACTGGCGTTTGGAACCAAGTAAGACTGCCGAAATTTACCGGACTTTGGGCACGGAGTATATCCCCCGCATCGCAGCCCCGGCCGTCCAGGAAGTAATCAAGCAAGTCACTGCACGGTATCCCGCCGAAGACCTTATCCTGAAGCGTGAGACAGTCAGAAACGAAATCGCCGACCTTCTGGCGGTTCGACTTCTTGAGCGCGGTATCATCACCGAGGCTGTTTCAATCACCGAGTTCCAGTTCAGCGCCACCTTCGTCGCCGCTATCGAAGCCAAAGTAGCTGCCGAGCAAGCGGTATGGGAAGCCCGGAACAAGCTGGAGCGGGTCAAGGTCGAAGCCGAACAGAGGGAAGCTGAAGCTAAGGGTGAGGCTGCCGCGCGAATCGCCCGGGCGAATGGTGAAGCCGAATATATCCGCGTTGTGACTGACGCCCAGGTGGCTGCCAATAACGCTATCGCCGATTCCCTATCCACTCAGGTACTGCAATACATCCTTCTCGATAGGCTCGGAGAAGACATCAAAGTTATCGTAATTCCATCCGGTCAGGGACTTGATGTAGTACTTCCGGAGATATCGCCGTCAGGGACAGGTGTAAACCCGTAAAACGGTTGATAAAGCCGTTCGGACCGAGGGATCAAACTATCTGAACATCCCCATGAGGTTCTTGGGCAGCTTGCCGCTGGCGCCCATCTTCATCAGCTTCTGCATCTGGCTGAACTGGTTCAATAGCTGGTTGACGTCCTGCGGCAGGAGTCCGCTGCCCCGCGCGATACGCTTCTTCCGGCTGCCCCCGATTATTGATGGGTTCTGCCGCTCGGCGGGAGTCATGGAAAGTATCATCGCTTCCACTTTTTTAAGCTGGGCTTCTTCAGCTCCGGCGGGCAGCTTCTTGGCTAATTGCCCCATGCCCGGCATCATCTCCATTATCTGCGAAATGGAACCCATCTTTTTTACGGCGCGGAGCTGTTCCAGAAAGTCTTCCAAATCGAACTTGGCGCTCTTGACCTTCTGTGCCAGTTCTTTCGCCTTCTTCTCATCGAAGGTCTGCTCCGCCTTTTCAATCAGGGTGAGCATATCGCCCATGCCTAATATGCGCGATGCCATGCGGTCCGGGTAGAAAGGCTCCAGGGCGTCCATCTTCTCGCCGGTCCCGACGAACTTGATGGGCACGCCGCTCACCCAGCGGATAGACAGGGCGGCGCCGCCGCGGGCATCGCCATCCATCTTGGTCATGACGAGTCCCGTCAAGCTGATTTTGGCATGGAAATCTTCCGCCACATGTACCGCATCCTGTCCGGTCATGGCATCCACCACCAGCAGGACTTCCACCGGCTTGACCACTTCTTTAATCTGCGCCAGTTCCGCCATCAGTTCATCATCAATGTGCAGGCGTCCTGCCGTATCCACTATCATCCAGTTGACGCCCAGAGACTTCGCCTGGGCAAGTGCGTGAGCGCAGATGTCCTTGCTTTTGATGCTTGGCGATTCGTTGAACACGGGAATATCAAGCTGTTTGCCCAGTGTGACCAGTTGCTCGATGGCGGCAGGGCGGCGGTTGTCCGCCGCAACCAGCAGCACGCGCTGTCCCGTGTGTTTCAGATGCAACGCCAGCTTGGCGGCAGTGGTAGTCTTGCCCGAACCCTGCAACCCGGCGAGCAGGAGCACGCTGGGCAACTGCGGCGAAGCGGATAATTTACTGCTGCCCCCGCCGAGAATCGCCACAAGCTCTTCGTTGACTATCTTGATAATCTGCTGGGCGGGAGTCAGGCTTTCCAGCATGGCGGCAGCGACGGCGCGCTCCCGTACTTTCCCCAGGAAGTCCTTGACCACCTTGAAATTGACATCCGCTTCCAATAACGCCAGGCGTACCTGGCGCAGGGCTTCATCGATGTCTTTTTCGGTGAGTTTGCCGCGGCTCCCCAGCAGGCGGAAGACTTTGTTTAACTTTTCACTAAGTGCTTCAAACATGGTACGGATTCATTCTAACGGGGATAAGCCACTAAGGTCAAGAAATTGCGGGACGTGGCAAAAACAAGCCCTGATGATGGATTGAAGGCGACGGAATCAGATGGTTGCCGCTTCTTTCTTGTAGCGCCTCAAGATTGCCTTGACCCGGGCGCAGAGCACCATCGGACTGACCGGCGCCCGTAAATAAAAGTCGGCGCCCGCTTCCAGAGTTTTAGTCCAGGCTCGACTATCGGCATCGCAACCCAGCATGATGGTCGGAATGCGGAAGGTCTCACTCAGGCAACGGCAGGCTTCCCACCCGTTCATCATCGGCAGATTTTCATCGATAATAACCAGGTCGGGACGGACTTCATTCATATGCCAGAGCGCCTCGAAATAGTCCGAGACCTCCGTCACCACGAAAACGTCATTATCCAGAGCAGCCGCCATCTCCTGTCTGATGACCGGCTCACTCTCGATGACCATGATATTTTCGACTTGCTTGCTACTCATGTCACTTCTTTCCTGCGTACCGAACAAGCCTAATTCGTGTCATTTGGCACTATTATAGTTTCGTATATGTCATTTGTCAATAGGTTTAACCCGCGAGTCTGAGAATTTCCCCCTGTTTGTGTTACAATAGAAACAAACTTTTGAGAGATTAGCTGATGATACCTGTCCGCCTGGCGCTGCGCAACTTCATGTGTTACCGGGACAACGTGCCCCCGCTCGATTTTACCGGTATTCACCTCGCCTGCCTCTGGGGCGATAACGGCAACGGCAAGTCCGCCATTATCGATGCCCTGACCTGGGCGTTGTGGGGCAAGTCCCGCGCTAAAAGTGATGACGAACTGATATTTACTACCCAGAGCGAGATGGAAGTAGAATTTGATTTCTCGGTTGGCGGGCAGACTTACCGTATTATCCGCAAACGCACCCGGCCTAAAAAGACGCGCGGCGCCGGGCAAAGCAGCCTCGACCTGCTGCAAGCGACTGAAGCCGGATTTAAAATCGCCTCCGGCGACAGCATCGCCCAGACGCAGCAGAAGATAATCGACCTCCTGCACATGGAATACGAAACATTCGTCAACAGCGCCTACCTGCGGCAGGGTCACGCCGATGAATTCACCACCAAACGGCCTGCCCAGCGCAAAGAAGTGCTGTCCGATATTCTCAGGCTCTCTTTTTACGATGAACTGGAGGCGCAAGCCCGCAGCATGGTGCGGGAACAGGAAGCGCAACAGGCGTTGAAAGAAAACCTTATCCGCGAGATTGAAGCCGAACTGGCAAACCAGCCCGCGTATGAAGCAGCACTCACAGAAGTGCAACAGGAGCTTAAAACCACCGAAGGCATCCTCGCCGATAAAGAGACTAAGCTCAAGGAACTGAGGCAGCAGCAGGAAGCTTTTACGCTGAAGAAAGCGCAACTCAACGAAACGGAAGTACGTCTGGAAAGCACGCGCAGAGACCTAACGCTATGGCAGGAGCAAAGCCGCCAGCACCAGACCCGCATCCAGGAATATGAGGCACTTATTAGCCGGCGCGCAGATATTGAGGAAGGCTACCGTAACCTGCTGGAAGCCCGCAAACTATATGAAGAACTGGACAAAAAGTCGCGCATGGCGGTAAATCTCGAACGGCGCAAGATGCAACTGGAGGGTAAAATCCAGCAGGCGGTATCCGGCATCAACGCCGAGCACGCCATGACCCAGCGCAAAATACAGGAGCTTGAAACAAAATCGAATCGGCTGCCCGCGCTGAAAAGTCAGCTTCAGCAAACTCACGACCGGCTGCGGCAGCTTGCCGGGCAGGACGAGGTTTTGAAAAACAAGCGTCAGGCGCTACAGGAGTTGCAAGAGCAGATTGTCCGGCTGGAGTCCACGAATCTCAGTCTGGAGCAGGACATCAACGAAATCAACGAAAAACTTAAACTGCTCGCCACGCAGACCGAAGCGAAATGCCCGCTGTGCGAAACGGAACTCGGCGCGGAAGGCATCAATCTCATCGAATCCAAGTTTATCCTTGAAAAACACTGGAAGAGTGAGTCTATTCAATCGAACCGCGCCGCTATCATCTCGCAGAAGTCCGCGCGTGATTTATCAGAAAAGGAAATCAGGCACCTGGAAACGCAGCTGAACCAGGAAAAGACCGCCGCCCAGGGCAAGTCCGGCGTACTGGAAAACCAGATTGCCGAGGCGGAAGCCGCCGGTAACGAGCGGGCGGAGCAACAGCGGTACCTTGCGGAAATCGAGCAGCGTCTGGTCAGCCGCGAGTTCGCCGCCGCCGAGGACAGGCTGCTGGCGGAAACGGATGCCGAACTTGCGCGCCTTGCCTATGACGGTCACCGGCATGACGCCGCCCGGCAGTCCGTCACTGACCTGACACAATTTGAAACATCCCAGCACAAGCTGGCAGAAGCCGACCGCCTTATCCTCCAGGAGCGGGAGTACGCGCAGCAGGCGGCAGCCGCCGGGCAGAAAGCCCGCGAGTCTCTGGAAATAGATGAGCAAAAACGGCTTAAGCTGAACGAAGAACTGACTTCTTTGCCTGCCCTGCTGGCTAACCTGGCTCAGGCGGAAGGCGAGTATCAGCAATTAACCCGGCAGCGCAACCAGGTGCAGGAAAAACTGGGCGGCATCAAGATACAATTGCAGCGCTGCGCCGACCTGGCGGTAAAAAAGAAGGAACAGGAAGTCTCCATCGCGGGCGCGGCGAAAGAAGCGAGCATCTTCCAGGACCTGGCGGAAGCCTTCGGCAAGAGCGGCATACCGGCGCTGCTCATCGAACTGGCGCTGCCGGAAATAGAAGTTGAAGCCAACCGCCTGCTCAGCCGCATGACCGACAACCGCATGCACCTCAAATTCGAGACCCAGCGCCAGACCAAGACCAGCGGCATCATCGAAACGCTGGATATCAAGATAGCCGATGAACTCGGCACGCGGGACTATGAAATGTTCAGCGGCGGCGAAGCTTTCCGCATCAACTTTGCCGTACGCATCGCCCTGTCACGGCTGCTGGCGAAACGGGCGGGCGCTCCCCTGCGGACACTCATCATCGACGAAGGTTTCGGCACCCAGGACAGCACCGGCATCGAGAAACTGAAAGAAGCCATTATTTCCATTCAGGACGATTTCGATAAGATAATCGTTATTACCCACATCGAAGAGCTGCGGGACGCCTTCCCGACCCGCATCGATGTCACCCGCACAGCGGAAGGCTCAATGATTACCGTGAATTGATTACAGTCCCAAATCGGCGGCAATATCCTGCATCGCCTTCACACCGATTTCAGTAAACTCGTCCAGTCCCAATCCGATTTCGCTACATTTTGCGATATACTCGCGGTTCGCCCCGGCGGCGAAGCCTTTTTCCTTAAACCGTCTCTGCACGGACTTCGCTTCAAGCACCGCGATTTTCTTACCCGGCAGCACCAGCACCGCCGCCGTAATCAGTCCCGTCAGGGGGTCGGTACAGAACAGCGCCTTGTCCATCAAAGAATCGCAGGCAACGCCGTGCCGGGCATTGTGGCACAGGATAGCATGGGTCACGGCAGCGCTGGCACCCAGTTCTTTAGCAATTTCCGCGCTTCCTTTACTGTGCTGATTCATGTCGCCGTTTACCACATCCAGGTCGATGTCATGCAAAAGCCCGGCGAGTCCCCACTCCACCTCATCCTCCCCAAAACGCTTTGCCAATGCGCGCATGATAGCTTCGGCGGCAAGCATGTGCTTGACCAGATTCCCGTTTTTAATCCGGCTTTTTACCGCGTTCAACGCTTCATCACGATTCATTTTATTCTCCTTTTACCATCGGCTTGACGCACATCCCAAGCACCAGAGCAATGACAGCCAGCACCAGCAATAACAAAAAATCCAGATGATAGCTGCCGGTCAGGTCAAAGATATAACCACCCAGCCAGGCGCCGATACCGCCCACGGCAACACCGGCGAAAAGAACTACTCCGAGCACCGTGCCCAGGGCGCGCGTGCCGAACAACTCGGCGAGAGTCGGGGTAATAACCGTTACCAGCCCGCCGTGGTTAAGCCCATCGAGGATAACAAAGATGTACAGCATCCATAGCACGTCAGCAATCTGCAGCCAGGCAACTCCGATGACCAGCACCACCAGGCAAATCACCAATGCCCGACGGTTGCCGATACGGTCGCTGGTGAAACCGATGACCAGCCGGGCGGCAATGCTTGAAATTCCGATGACCGAAATCAGACTCGCCGCACTTGTAACGCCGATACCCAGATTAATCGCATGGGGCGTAATGTGTGTTATCGCAGTCTGGATGCACAGGCTATCGGCGAAATATATAATACAAATCAACCAGAACTGGCGGGTGCGTATCACTTCACGGAAAGCCAGCCCGGATTGGCTGGCAAGCTTACCATCGGTGTGGACGATCTCACCATAGGCGCTCAATCCCATCTGGGACGGGTCGCGCCGCAGGAAAAAAGAAGCCGGCACCACTATCGCGCCCAGCATCACTCCCAGGATAACGTAGGCGGTCCGCCAGCCCAGCCCTAATATCAGCCAGCTTGTCATCAGGGGGACACTGAAGATGCCCAGTCCGGCAGCGACTTTAGTGAGGGCAGTGATGATACCCCGCCGTCTGACAAACCAGCGAGCCAGGGTAGACAGGATGACCGCATCCACGGCGCCCATCCCGGTGCCGTAGAAGAAATAAGCGAGATAAGCCTGCCAGGCGGCATTGATGCGGGATAACAACAAAAAGCCCAGAGCAAGGAATAGGCCGGCGGTGAACAAAACCCGGCGCGGACCGAACCGGTCGTTGAGATTGCCGGCAACGGCGGACATGATGCCCATCATGATAAATCCGATAGTATAAGCTACCGAGATGGCGGCTCTCGTCCAGCCGAATTCGGCAAGGATGGGAGTCATGAAAACGCCGTTTGTATTGAAAGTGCCGAAGGCGACCCACTGGATGAGAAAACCGGCGGCAACGATGATATATCCGTAAAAAAGTTTGGGTCGGACAACGGTATTGCGCGCGTTCGCTGCGCTTTTCATAGTCTAAGCTACTTTATCGCATTCCGCCCTGCGACGGGTCGGAGAGTGAAGGTCAACATCAGCCCGATGAGCGAAAGTACCAGCATGATAATGAAATCAAGGCTGTAGCTTCCGGTGGCATCAAAAATGAAGCCGGCGAGCAGCGGCCCGATGGAA
>JAQTVW010000011.1 GCA_028706655.1 Dehalococcoidales bacterium
AATATATCCCGCTCATCCTGAGCGTAACAGCTATCGACCAAATGGGAACTTAATCATGCTACGAGCTAGCTCCCAGGAAGCTCTTTCTTGCGGTATAATGGATACAACCTGAATGGAGGTACGCCATGAGGACAATCAAATTACTCTGCTGGAATGTCAACAGTATCCGCTCGATAAAGAACAAAGGATTCTTCGAATGGCTGGCGCGGGAATCGCCGTACGCGGCTTGTTTCCAGGAAACGAAAGTCCAGCCGGACCAGTTGGGCGCCGACCTCAAAGAGCCGCCGGGATATCACACCTTCTGGAACTCGCCGGAGCGTAAAGGCTACAGCGGCGTGGCAACCTTCACAAAGGAAAAACCGCTCAGCGTGCAGTATGATTTCGGCGGCAACGATATCCAAATCGAAGGGCGGGTCATCATTACGCAGCACCCCGGTTTCCGGCTAATGAACATCTACTTCCCCAACGGTAAGAAGGACGAGTTCCGCTTGAAATACAAAATGGACTTCTATGATGTGTTCCTGGCGTATGCCGACCGCCTGAAAGCGGTGGGGGGAAAGCTGGTCATCTGCGGCGATTTCAACACCGCGCATACTGAAATCGACTTAGCGCGACCGAAGGAAAACTCGAAATTCTCTGGCTTCTTGCCGGAGGAGCGCGCCTGGCTCGATAAGTTCATCGCGCACGGCTACGTGGACACCTTCCGCCGCTTCCACCCGGAGCCGAACCAGTACAGCTATTGGGATATCAAAACGGGAGCGCGCGCCCGGAACGTAGGCTGGAGAATCGATTACTTCTTCGTGAGCGAAAACCTGCTGCCCGCCGTGAAAGACGCGTACATTCAGCCTGAGGTGATGGGTTCCGACCATTGCCCGGTGGGCATCACACTGGAACTGGACTAAGCGTGTCCGCTTACCCTGAGACTGTCGAAGGATAAGATTTCGTGGTTCGACAAGCTCACCACGAGCGGAATATATTCACCAGATTGTCGCTAGTCCAGCTTAAGCCGCTTGAGCCCTTCGACGACATCGTTCAGGTCTTTGAAAGGGACGCAATTCGTGTGGAGCGTCTCGCAGCGCTCCAGCAGTTCATCCGTAGCGAAGACATAATCGGCTTTGCGGGCGGGCGAATAGTCCGAAACGCCGTTCCCGATGTAGATGATGCGGTAGCCCTGCTTCAGGAACATATCGGTGTGCTTGTCTTTAAAGCCTTCTTCGGTGATTTTACCATCGGGAGCGATGTAGTCCACTTGCAGTCCGCCGGGCAAGAAACGGCTCGTGGCGGCATAAAACCGCACGTCCGGCAAGCCCAGCTTTTTCAGAATGGCTTCAAGGTAGAAGTCCTGCCCGTTGCTGACGATAACAAATTCGAGGTTGTGCTGTTTGCAGTAGTCCAGCAGCTCCTTTAGACCGGGACGGAATCGCAGCTCCGGGCTGTTCAGGATATAGTCCAGAAGCGTCTTTTTATCGGCTTTTATCATGCCAAAGGCACGTGAGTTGAAAGTGCCGACCGGGATGCGGCCGGTCTGGTATTCCCGTAGCAGCGAACGCCAGTCGCCGTCGGCGAAATCATCCAGCACCATGTAACTCACGTCTTTATAGGTAATCGTACCGTCGAAATCGCACTGCACCAGATATTTGCTCTTTTTACCGGATTCCATCGCGCATCTCCATTCTGCCTGTCCTCTCTCCAACTATAGAGGATAATCACGAAGACGGTCAAGAAAACCGCGGTTTGGCAACCCGCCACACGCAATGTTACAATTAAATGTGACTCGAAATGGCTATAAGCTCCTGGTTATCGATATCGACGGCACGCTCGTCGGGGGCAACAAAATAATCTCGCCGGAAAACCGTGACGCCCTGGTAGAGGCGTACCATTCAGGAGTGCAGGTAGCAATTTCCACCGGCAGGTCGCTGACCTCCTGCCGGAAGATACTGGCGCAGCTTCCCCTCGATGGCGGCTTTCACGTTTTCTTTGACGGCGCCCTGGTCAGTCGCCCCGACCTCACTGAGGAAGTCTACGCTCAACCGCTGCCCCCTCTCCTGGTGAAAGAGATGGTGGAATATGCCCGGCGCGAGAAAATTGATTTAGAGCTGTTCTCCAGCACGCATTACTTCACGCCGCGGGAGACCTGGTCGACCACCGCCCACCGCGAGTTCTTCGGCATCGAAGCCGTCGTCCTCAGCCTGGAAGGGTTGTGGGAGCGGGAGCGCATCATCAAGGGCGGGCTGGTGACCACCAATCCGCAGGAAGAAGCGCAGGCGGAGAAATTCATCCGCCGGTTCGGGGGCTCTGTTTACCTTTCCCGGGCGCGTACTCCGGTATATCCCGGTGTGGTCTTCAATAACCTTCTCGCGGCAGGGGTATCCAAGGGCAACGCCCTCAAGAGACTGGCAGCCCATCTCGGCACACCTCTGGAAGCGGTAATCGCCGTTGGTGACGGCAGCAACGATATTTCCCTGCTGGCCACCGCCGGTCTGGCGATTGCGATGGGCAACGCCGCCGCCGAACTGAAATCCATCGCCCATCATATCACCCTTGATGTCGATCAGCACGGGCTGGCGGCAGCCATCAGGCGCTTCTTGCTTTAATCTACGGTTTCTTCTATGCTAGTGCTGTAAAAACGTTTAGGAGGCAGACTGTGCTACGCAACTTTTCCATCCGGGTTCCCAATACCATTTTCGGCAACGGAGTCGTTAATGAGGTCGGCAAAATCGCCAAAGACCTGGGCGCCAGGAAAGTCATGCTCATCACCGGAAGGACCATCGGCAAATCCGAGACGCTGAACAAAGTCAAGAAGTCTCTCGAAGAAGCCGGCATCGGCACCGCAGCTTTCTCGGAGGTCGAACCGGACAACCCGATTGAAAATGTTATCGCGTCCGCCAGAGCCGCCCAAACAGCCTGCTGCGATATGATTATCGGCGTCGGCGGCGGCAGCACGATGGACAACGCCAAGGCTGCCAGTGTTCTCGCCGATTTCAAAGATATTGATAAAGTTGATATTCAACAGTGGCTGGGTACGGATAAAGTCCCCCGCCGCGGTCTGCTCAAGATAATGATACCCACTACCTCCGGCACCGGTTCGGAATGGACCATGCCGATTATCGTGATGAATCAGGGTCGCAAAGCAGCGATGCGCAGCGCTTATCTCGTCCCCGATTATGCCATCGTCGACCCGCTGCTGACGCTGGATATGCCCCAGAAGGTCACCGCTGAGACCGGCATGGACGCCATGACTCATGCTATCGAAGAATACACCGGCTGGCGTCCCAATCTCTGGGGAGATATGATTGCCGCGGAAGCCATCCGGCTTATCGGTGCCAACCTGCGCGCTGCCTATGCCAAAGGCGCGGAGAACGTGGAAGCCCGCTACAATATGTCCTTCGCTTCCATGATTGCCTGCAACCCGGTGCTCAGCGTGGGCGCCAATCTGGGGCACGGCACGGCACATGCGCTGCAATCTGTGATGCATAACCTGACCCATGGCGAGGCATGCTCGATGATGCTTTGCGCTGTGATGTCTTTCAACATGATTTCCAACCTGGAGAAATTCGCGACCATCGCCCCGTTAATGGGTGAGAATGTCGAAGGGCTATCGACACGGGAAAAAGCGGAAGCGGGCATTGAAGCCATCCGCCAGCTTTCTATCGATGTGGGTATTCCGCAGAGACTGCGCGATATCGGCATGAAGAAAGAGGACATCAAGAAGGCAGTCGATATCCTCTTTGAATACCAGACCGGTCTGGTCAACCAGAATCCGCGCCACTGCACCCGTGAGGACGCAACGAAGATTTTCGAATCCGTCTGGTAAGGGAAATCTCTCCCCTGTGCCCTCTCCTTTTCAAGGAGAGGGAGCGCTTGCGGGTGGCTCAATCACCCGCTCTTGATTCCCCCCTTCCTTTAGCAAAGGAAGGGGCTAGGGGATGGATTTTGGTGATATCGCAAGATACATCCCCTTAACGCTGTTCAGGATAAGGGCGTACTCGCGTTCATACTCGCCGGGCGAGAGAGTGTCGAGATAATTCAGGCCGGGGTCTTTCTTGCGCAGCAGTAACAGGATTTCATCGGGGTTTTTGCCCCGGCCGGCTTCCGTGCGGATAAAGCCCTGCCAGTCCAGCAGCTTCTGGCGCATCTGTTCCATCCTGGGCAGCGGATTATCGTAACAGCCGAAATGGGCGTAGCAAATTTTCTGCGGCGCCAGTGCAATCAGGCGGTCGAGGGAAGCCAGGGTATCTTCCATGCGGAACGGCGGCGGAGTGGTCGGGCGGAGGCTGCCGTTAATGCAGACTCCGGCGGCTTCACCCGCCAGCAGCACGCCGCTGCCCCGTTCGAAAATGGAGAGGTGATGCGGTGCGTGGCCCGGCGTCAGGTAAATCTCCAGGACAATGCCTTTGCCCAGCGCTATCTTTACCCCGTCGGCAGCTTCGATGATGCGCCCGGCGGGCACCGGCTCAACTTCGCCGTACTGCCGCGCAATCTCCCCGATGGTCGCCAGGCTCGATTGCCACAGCCGGGAGGGTTCCACCAGGTGGGGGCGGGCGCGGGGATGAACAATCACCTTCGCGCGGGGCATTAGTTTGAGAATGGTGCCGATGCCGCTGGCGTGGTCCAGGTGGATGTGCGTCAGGATGACATAATCAATATCAGAGGCGGCAACGCCGAGCTGCTCCAATGCGGCAAGCAGCGACGATATCGCGGAACGCGGGCCGACCTCTACAATCGCTTTTTGTTCCCCGGAAAAGAGGTAAGTCCCCAGGAACCGCTCGAACCCCGGAATGGGCGCTCTCAGCTCGATGAGTTTTAAAAAGGGGGTAATATCAACGATATTTATTTTATCAGGCACAGTCGTCTCCGGCTACATCCAGGCGCCGGCGAGCCCACCATCGACATTCAGCACCTGTCCGGTGATATATCTCGCTTCTTCCGAGGCGAGAAACACGATAGCGGCGGCGACGTCATCCGGCGAGCCGAGATAGCCGACCGGTATTTGCTTGGCGGCAGCCTGCCGCTGCTCCTCGGTCAGCTTGCGGGTCATTTCGGTATCGATAAAACCGGGGGCGATGGCGTTTGCTGTTATGCCGCGCGAAGCCACCTCTTTGGCGACCGAGCGGGTGAAGCCGATGATGCCGGCTTTCGCCGATGAGTAGTTAGCCTGCCCGGCGTTGCCTACGATGCCAACCACGCTGGAAAGGCTGACGATGCGCCCCCAGCGCGCCTTGAGCATGGGACGCAGGACGGCGCGGGTGCAGAGGAACACGCTCTTCAGGTCGATGGTGAGCACCCTGTCCCAGTCGTCATCGGACATGCGTAAAAGAAGCTGGTCGCGGGTGATGCCGGCGTTATTCACCAGGATGTCAATTTTCCCGAATGCGGCGATGGTCTTGTCTATCATGGCGGTTACTTCCGCCGGAGCACTGACGTCTGCTATGACTGCCAGGCTCTGCCTTCCCAGCGCCTTGATTTCGGCGGCAACACCTTCCGCCGTCTGCGGGTCGCCCACATCGTTGATGACCACGTTAGCGCCTGCCGCCGCGAGCTTGAGGGCGATGGCTTTGCCGATGCCCCGCCCGCTCCCCGTCACGATGGCGACTCTATCGGTAAGGTTCATAATATTCTCCCTGTTGATATCTCGGTAGCAAATTATTCCTCTCCCTTGGGGGGAGAGGTCAGGTGAGGGTGAGCCCCTGGGTGAATGCCCCTCACTCCAGCTCTCTCCCAAGAGGGGAGAGAGGGACTAACTATAAAGCTTTTATTGCAGCCACATCGCCGATATTGACTGTGGCGGCTTCCTTGTTGATTCGCTTGATCAGCCCGCTCAGCACCTTGCCGGGACCGATTTCGTAGAAGGTGCCCGTATTCTGTTTTGCCATGTATTCCACCGAGCGTTGCCACTGCACCGGGCTGGTAAGCTGCTTAAGCAGTTCGTCCTTGACTGCCTGGGCGGTGGTCAGCGGTTGCGCGTTAACGTTGCCGATAATCGTTATAGCAGGCTCGCGGAATTGCAGAGTGGAAATCATTTTGGATAAACCGTCGGCGGCGAGCTGCATCAAGGGAGTATGGAAAGCGCCGCTCACCTGCAGGGGGACGACACGGCTGGCGCCCCTGGCTTTCGCCTGTTCCATCGCCTGGTTGAGGTTCATTACGGCACCGCTGATGACGAGTTGACCGGGGCAGTTGATATTGGCGAGCCACACGCCGGTCTGCCGGCATACTTCGGCGAGCACCGCCTCGTCCAGCCCGAGGACTGCCGCCATGCTGCCGGGCTGCGCCGTTCCCGCTTCGTACATCAATCGTCCGCGTTCCCGCGCCAGCCGGACGGCATCGCCGAAATCAAGCACGCCGGCAAACGCCAGGGCGGTATACTCACCGAGGCTGTGCCCTGCGGTAAAAGCGGGCTGCGGTAATTTGGCGCCGGCTGCCCGGGCGGCTTGCAGGCAGGCGAAGCTCATGGTCACCAGCGCCGGCTGGGCGTTGACAGTCTTGCGCAGCTCGTCGTCAGGACCGGCGAAACACAATTGGGAAATGGAGAAACCGAGCACGTTATCCGCCTGGTCGAAAATGGCTTTTGCCGCCGGGAAATTGTCGTAAAGGTCGCGGCCCATCCCCACACTCTGGGACCCCTGTCCGGGGAAAACAAAAGCTGCCTTCGTCATCTCGACCATGGGAACCTCCTGGTAAAAATGGTTAAGGAGAAGTCATGGGGCGCTGCCGGAAGGTACTACTCGGTCTTCTTGGCGGCCGTTTCTTTTTTAACGACTTCCCGGCCGTTGTAAGTGCCGCAGGTAGGGCAGGCATGATGGGGCAGTTTGGGGCTATGGCACTGCGGGCAGGATTCCGTCTTCATCGCAGTGAGCGCATTGTGCGCCCGCCGGTCGCCGCGTCGTTTGGATGATACTTTCTTTTTTGGTAAAGCTGCCATAGTTTTCTCCCGTTATATTATTTCCGTAGTTCGCCTAATTTCGCCCAGCGCGGGTCGGTTGTTTCCGAAGGGCACCCGCAAGTGCCTTTATTCAGGTTCTTGCCGCACCCCGGGCACAGTCCCGCACAGCTATCTTCACAGAGCGGTTTCATCGGCACCGCCATGAGCGCATATTGCCTGATCGCTTCATCCACATCAATAATGTGGTGGTCATCGATGCGGAAGGCACCCGGCTCATCGGGCGCTTCCACCGGCAGACCGCTGTTAATATCAATCGTCGGGAGGAATTCCTCCTGGAAACTGATTGTCAGCGGGTAGCGGAAGGCGCTCAGGCAGCGGCTGCAAATCAGTTCCACCTCGCCGCTGAATTTGCCCTCCACCAGGATGCCCCTCGGCGTGCGAGTCAGTTTGAGCTGCCCGGATACCTGCCGGAATGTGATATCATCGGCGGTAATTTCCGCCCCGGCAAGCTCGTACTCCCTGACCGCGCCGACGGTTTCATGAAGCAACCCGGCGACATTGATTTCCACTTGGCGACTCCCCCACCAACCAAATACAACTTTTAATTATAAGCTATAGCTTACTCAGACGCAAGCGCAAGAGTGGTATGAGGCAGAATCAAACGCTAGTCTAGACGATTGCGACCAGGCTGATGTCAAAGGTGAGGTCTTTCCCGGCGAGGGGATGGTTGGCATCCAGGGTGACTCCCGCCTCCGAGACGCCGGTCACTTTGACCACCATGCTGGTGCCGTCTGCCTGACCGACCTGGAGCATTTGCCCGACCTGCGGATTCAGTTCCGGCGGGAAGTTCTCTTTGCCGACGGTCAGCACCAGTTCCGGGCGGAGCGGACCGTAAGCCGCCGCTGCGGGTATCTGTACGGTCTTCGATTCGCCGGGATTCATGCCGACTGCCGCCTGCTCAAAGCCGGGGATGACCTGCCCCTGCCCGATGATGAATTGCAGCGGCTGCTTGTTCACCGAGCTATCGAATATCTTGCCATCGGCAAACTTGCCGGTGTAGTTGACCTTGACCGTATCGCCTGTCTTAGCTGCTGCCATGAAAACTCCTTTAGCGCGGCTATAATTGAACACGCGTGCCCGGATGTTACTGCCTGTGAGAACAAAGAGACAAAGTATCAGAGGGAAACCTGCGGGAATGCGCTTGCCTGATAGGCTTTGTGTTCTTTAGCTTCAGTTCAATGATAGCATCCGCAAACATTGCATGTAAAGAAAAACAGCTGTTTCTCCCAGCTATCATTGCGAGCGAAGCGCGGCAATCTCTAACGATTGAAAGAGATTGCTTCGTCGCTCTGGCTCCTCGCAATGACATGAATAAAATGTTTTTTACGACCTGCTTCACTTCTTCAAGCGCTGTATCATCAGGGGCAATACCTTGAACAGGTCGCCGACGATGCCGTAGGTCGCTACCTCGAAGATAGGGGCGCGGGGGTCGTCATTGATGGCGATGATGCACTCCGCAGTCTGCATCCCGGCGAGGTGTTGTACCGCCCCGGAAATGCCGCAGGCGATGTAGAGTTTGGGACAAACGGTCTTGCCGGTCTGTCCCACCTGGTGCCCGTAGGGCAGCCACCCTTCGTCTACCGGCGGACGCGAGGAGCCGACCGCCCCGCCCAGCGCCTCCGCCAGTTCTTTGATTAAAGTAAAATTCTCCGCTTTGCCCAGTCCACGTCCCCCCGCCACAATCACATCGGCGTCCTCCAGCTTCACAATCTGGGTCACATCGGCGATAAAATCGAGCAGTTTCGTTTTCGCGGTGACTTTTTCACGGTTGAAATCGAGCTTGATGATTTGCCCCTTGCGGTTCCGGTCCGGCGCTGTCCGCTTAAAAACGCGGGGGCGTACTGTCGCCATCTGGGGGCGCTGCGCCGGACAGATGATGGTCGCCATGATATTACCGCCCCAGGCAGGGCGGGTCTGTAACAGCAATCGATTAGCGGTATCAATCTCCAGCCCGGTGCAATCGGCGGTAAGACCGGTCTTGAGCTGCGCCGCGACACGGGGAATCAAAGCGCGCCCCAGGGCGGTCGCGCCGGTCAAGACAATCTCCGGTTTGTGTTCTTGAATAAGTCCGGCAAGCTGCTGCCCGCACAGGTCTTCGGGATTAGCAGCGAATTCCGGGTTATCCAGCAGGAACACTTTATCCGCGCCGGCGGCAATCAGGTTGTCCGCTTCGGTTATTCCCGAGCCGAAACAGACCGCGGCAAGTTCCGTTTGCAGGGTATCGGCGAGCTCTCTGCCCTTTGCCAGCAATTCATAGCCGACTCCCTTCAGTTTCCCTTCGCGCTGCTCGGTAAAGACCCACACGCCGCGGTGGTCGGCGCTCACCGGTTGAGACGGGGCAGCCGTTTCGATACTGATAGCTTCCGAGGCGCAGGCATCGCGGCAGGCGCCGCAGAGGGTACAGCCTTCTTTAATGCGAATCTTGTCATCGATTAATTCAATCAAGGCATACGGGCAGACTGCCACGCAGCTTCCGCAGCCGATACATTTATCGAGGTCAACGCGAATTCCCATAGATTGTTATCCTTAATAAATTTACTTTAATATGTCATCTGAAGAACGAAGCGATTGAAGCATCCCGTTTAAGTTTACGGAGAACGAGACCCTTCGCTTCGCTCCGGGTGACAAGATTGGAGGTTTACTTCTTCTTAATCCGGTATCGGATAATGGTCTTAACGACCTTGGAATCCGGTTTGGTGAGATACTCCTCCTCGTGAGGTCCCGCGATTTCATACCCGCTCTCCTCGATGAGCCGGAGCAGTTTTTCGATGGATTCCTGCTCTTTGTCATACCCGCCGATGTGCAGGATTTGCCCCACGGTGCCGTATGCCCATTCTTCGATTTTTACCTCGGGACTGCCGATTTTCTGGGGCAGCGAAGTGGTATCGGCGGGAATCGGTACGCCGGTGACAATCGTCCATTCATCCTGGGGCACGAGGAGAACATCGGGGTAGCGGGAGCGCGGCGGTTCTACTTTGAAAGTGGGCAGTCCTCTTTTCTTGAGGTCGAACTTGAGGGTGTAGACCGCGCCGAACAGCGCCGGAAAGACCCGGGCGAATACCTTATCCGGGGCGCCCTTGCCGTAGACCACCGCCATCTTCCGGGCGGGCATTTCTATGATTTGCGGATCTGTCTTTGATTTACGCGGCGCCATAGGCATCTCCCTTTTTCTACCGTTTAAGGTTAGTATAGCATGAGGCAATGCCGGGTGAAAACGGTCTAGGCGGTCTGTTGTGTCATTGCGAGCGTTAGCGAACCAATCTCGGTGAAATGGAGGAACTGGATTGCTTCGTCTCAGGCTCCTCGCAATGACTGGTGACTTTAACCGGTCGGGCGGCTCTTGATGGTCAGGTCGATGGCAGGCCGGCGGCGGATGCGCCACTCTTTGAAGCACTGGAGGACTTCCTTGTCGCTCGGCTCGTTCCAGAACCGGTAGAAATCGGCGAGGTAGAATTTGGGAGAAGAGTCCACCACTACCGCGATCACTTTGTCCGCCCGCTTGCTGACCTCTTTTATCGTTTTTTCATGAGCCACCGGTACCGCCACTACAATCTCGCGCGGGTGGCGGTGGCGCAGGGATTCTACGGCTGCCATCATGGTATAGCCGGACGCCATGCCGTCATCCACCACGATGACCGTTTTTTCGCTGGTTAAGGCAGGTGGTTTTTCCTGGTGATAGAGCAGACTGCGCTGGCGGATGTCCGCCCGAACCTTGCTCGCCTGGTAGTTAATTTGCTGAGGAGTCAGTCCCGCCTGCTTGACCATCGTTTCATTCAGTATGGTCGTGCCGTCATCGGTGACAGCGCCGAAGCCGCCCTCAGGGCTGAGCGGCAGGGGAATCTTGCGGGAAATGACCAGGTCGAAATCGGCTTCGAGTCTCAAGGCGATGTTCAGGGCAACCGGCGCTCCGCCGTTGGGAATGCCCATCACCACGACCGGTCGACCCTTATACGCCAGCAGTTTTTCCGCGAGCTTGTGCCCGGCGTCGTAGCGGTTTTCAAAGGCAGGTTCTTTATTCGTATGTCTCAAAAGAGTTCTCTCTCCGTATTATGAAATGATGCGGAACCGGTTCACATCGACGAGCCCTTTGTCCGTCAGGCGCAGTTCCGGGATAACCGGCAGCGCTAAAAATGAGAGCGCCGCGAAGGGTGCGGGCAGCACCGAGCCCAGTTCTTTCGCCAGTTGCTCCAGGCGTTCCACTTTCCCGACGACCGTCTCCAGAGGCTCATCGGAGAGCAGCCCCGCGATGGGCAAGCCCACGCTGGCGAGCACTTTACCACCCGCCGCCGCCGCCAGCCCGCCCTGCAATGTTTCAATCTCTCTAATCGCCGCGATAATGTCTTCGTCAGAAACGCCGACCGCCACGATATTATGGGAATCGTGGGCGATGGAGGTCGCCAGCGCGCCGCGCTTCAGTCCGAAGCCGGTCACCAGCGCCGTGCCGGTGTTGCCGGTTGCATGGTGCCTTTCCACCACTACCAGCTTGAGCAGGTCGCGGCTGACATCCGGCATGACATAACCGTCCGCGACTTTTACCTTTGCCAATTTCTGCCGGGTGATGATTTGCCCGGGGACGACCTCGATTACCGGCTGGCTTTCCCCGAGTGATTTTATCCTGAGTTGTGCGGCGGTAAATGGTTTTACCTTGACCGTATTTACCGGCTTGTTGTCAGGGCACTGGTAGGCGGCAAAGAGCGGCGCTCCCACGCGGGCGACCGGTCTGCCGCGGTAATACACGGTGTCCACCGTCAAATCGGTCAAATCATCGAACACGACCAGGTTGGCGTAATAGCCGGGGGCAACCGCGCCCAGTGCTTTTAGTCCGAAATAGCGGGCGGGATTAATGGTGGCGAGCTGGATGGCGCGCACCGGCTCCAGTCCGCGGCGGATTGCCTTGCGCACCACCGCATCGATATCGCCGTCGCGCAGCAGGTCGGCGCAGGAACGGTCGTCGACGACAAAGAGGCAGCGCGGGTAGGTCTTATCGGTCACCAGCGGCAGCAGGGCGTCCAGGTTCTTTTCCGAAGAGCCTTCGCGAATCATGATGAACATGCCGCGCCGGAGCTTTTCGGCAGCTTCGGCAAGGGCGACCGACTCATGGTCGGAGCCGATTCCGGCGGCGAGGTAGGCATTCAAATTTTTGCCGCTCAGTCCGGGGGCGTGACCATCGACTGGCTTTCCCTTCGCGGCGGTAATCTTGTCCAGCACGTTCGTATCGGCGAACAGCACGCCGGGGAAGTTCATCATTTCCCCCAGCCCGATGCAGTTCCGCCAGCGCAGGATGGCGCGGATATCCGCAGGAGTAACGGCGGCGCCGGCGGTTTCCAGGTGGGTGGCGGGTACGCAGGAGGGCGCCATCAGGAACAGGTCTAAGGGCAGGCGGCGGGCACAATCGAGGATATATTTGATGCCGGCTTTGCCGCTGACGTTGGCGATCTCGTGCAGGTCGGTGACGATTGCCGTTGTGCCGTGCGGCACGACCGCCCGAGCGTACTGACCCACGTCCAGCATGGAACTTTCTAGGTGGGTGTGCCCGTTAATCAAGCCCGGCGACAGGTACTTGCCTTTGAGGTCGATGACCTGCTTTGCCTTCGGGTATTCGCCGATGCCGGCGATGCGGTCGGCGCAGATGGCGACGTTGCCTTTCTCAATCTCGCCGGTAAAGGTATTGATAATCCGGGCGTTGTTCAGGACAAGGTCGGCGGGCTGCTCGCCGCGGGCAACCGCAATGAGCCGCGCCAGATGCGCGCTCAAGGCTTTGCCTCCAGCACACAAACATCGGGCAGATTGCGGTATTTCTGGTCGTAGTCCAGCCCGTAGCCGACGACGAACCGGTCGGGCACAGTGAAACCGAGATAGTCGATATCCACCGGCGCACAGCGGCGGGCGGGTTTATCCAGCAGGGCGCACAGTTTAAGTGATGCCGGCGATTTGGTTTTCACGTATCCCATGATAAAAGCCGTGGTCAGCCCGGTATCGATGATGTCTTCGATGACGAGAACATGCCTGCCTTCAACCGGGCAGGGGAGAGTTTGCAGCATTTTCAATTGCCCGGTCGATTGGGTGCCGCTGTAGCTGGCGAGGCGCACGAATTCAAGCTCCAGCGGAAAGTTCAGGCAGCGCACCAGGTCTGCCATGAAGACGAAGGCGCCTTTGAGAATGCCAATTAAAATGGGATTTTTGTCATGATAGTCCCGGGTGATATCCGCAGCCAGTTTCCTGACAGTTGCGGCGATGTCTTCGCGGGGGAGGAGGACTTTGAGGTTTTGGTTATCCATGCTAAGGGAAATTATAGTCTTCTATCTCCCTCCAGTGCAAGGAGAGTGGTATCAAATGTCATTCTGAGGAGTGGAACGACGAAGAATTATTTAGCATTTTAGCGGAGATACAAGGGAGGTGAGATTAGCCATAAGTAAGAGCAACCAAAAATGCACAGAACCCGGGTGCTTTGAAACGGATATAAAAAAGAAAAAGTCACAGAGGGGCATGTTGCAGCCCCTCCGGACTCATTCAATCGGTGTTGAATTACGACAGCAGGACTATTTTACTTCGACAGTAGCGCCGGCGGCTTCCAGTTTGGTCTTCGCCGAGGCGGCTTCTTCCTTGCTCACGTTCTCTTTGACCGGCTTGGGAGCGCCCTCGACCAGGTCTTTGGACTCTTTCAGTCCAAGGTTGGTCAGTTCGCGGACTGCCTTGATGACGTTAATCTTGTTCGCGCCGATATCTTTCAGGACGACGGTGAACTCGGTCTTTTCCTCAGCGGCAGGTGCAGCGGCTCCACCAGCGCCCCCGGCAGGTGCGGCAGCCATGACCGGCGCAGCGGCGGTTACGCCGAATTCAGTCTGCAAAGCCTTGACCAGCTCTGCCAGCTCCATAACGTTCATGCCCTTGATTGCATTCATGATTTCTTCAGTAGTCATTGTGTTCCATTCCTCCAGTTTAAATTTGTTTTTCTACTCAAAATGCCGGCCGTCAGCCGGCATGGGTCATCCTATGCCGGGGGCGCTGCCGGTGCCGGCGCAGATGCAGGTTCAGGGGCTGCTGCCGGTGCTGCCGCTGGTGCTTCGGCAAGCTTTTTGCGGCGTCCTTCCAGTACGTTTACCAGTCCGCTCAGAGGGCTGGACAGGTAAGTAACGAAAATGGCGATGGGGCTCTGGATGCCTGCCATCACCTGGCTGATGAGTATTTCCTTTGAGGGCAGGGTCGCCAGCGTCTGGACGTCCTTGTCGGTGAGCAGTTTGCCTTTCAGGAAGCCGCTCTTTATTTTAAGGGCGGATTTGGCGCTGCGGATATGTTCAGTGAGGATTTTGGCAGGTTTGGAAACATCGTCGTAACCGATGATCACCGCCGCCGGTCCGGCAAAGGACTTCGCCAGGTCTTCCCGTCCTGCCTTGGTGGCGGCGATTTCAGCCAGGGTATTCTTGACTACCTTGACGGTGACGCCCGCCTCGCGCAGTTTCTTGCGCAGGAGGTTCAATTCCGGGGTGGGAATACCGCGGTAATCGGTGACCACACCGATAGTCGCCTTGGAGAAAATCTCCTGAAGTTCTTCGATAACCTGTGTTTTGTGTTCTCGGGGCATTTATTACCTCCTCAAGCGCCGCCTCAAAAAAGAAGTCCTTGCGCCTGCGCACAAGGACTCGAAAATCGGAGCGATTTTTTGATTCCTCGGCAGGCTGACTCATTAAGCCGTTTGGCGGCACCCGCTGTCTTGGGAAACCTTATTCAATTGAGACTATCTTAACATAATTTATTGTCAGAACGCAATCTGATTATCCGGCGGTCAGCGTCAGTGTGGTGGAAAGGTCGAGTTTGACGCTCGGGCCCATGGTGGTCTTGAGGTAGGCGCTCTTGACATACACACCCTTGGCACCAGCCGGCTTCGCTTTGACTACCGCTTCGATGATGGCGGTCAGGTTTGCCAGCAGCATATCCGGCGCAAAGCTGGCTTTGCCGACCGGCACATGAATAATGGCGGTACGGTCCAGCTTGTATTCCACGCGTCCTTTGCGGGAATCGCCGATAACGCGGGGCAGGTCATCCGCGGCGACGACTGTGCCGGCTTTGGGGTTGGGCATGAGACCCTTGCGTCCCAGGATTTTACCCAGTTTGCCGACCCGTCCCATCATATCCGGAGTGGCGATAGCGACATCGAACTCCAGCCAGCCCTCTTCGATTTGTTTGACGACATCATCGTTGCCCACGACATCAGCGCCGGCGTCCTTGGCAACCCGCTCCGCTTCGCCCTGCGCGAAGACCAGCACGCGTACTTTCTTGCCCAGCCCGCCGGGCAGGATTGCCACGCCTCTGACCTGCTGGGTGGAGTCCCGCGGGTCGAGTCCCATGCGCAGGTGAAGCTCGATGGTCTCATCGAACTTGGTGCGGGCGGTCTTTTTGACCACCTCAACCGCTTCCTGCGGGCTGTAGGCTTTCTCCGCGTCAACTAGTTTGGTTGCTTCCTGGTATTTCTTACCATGCTCTGCCATTTTACTCTACCTTAATTCCCATACTTCGGGCGGAGCCTTCAATCAGGCGCTCCGCAGCCTCGATGCTGTTAGCGTTGAGGTCTTTCGCCTTAACCTTGGCAATCTCGCGCAGCTTCGCACGGGTAAGCGTGCCGGCGACGTCATGTCCCGCCGTGCCGGAGCCCTTCTCCAGCCCGAGCGCTTTCTTGAGCAGGTCGGCGGCGGGCGGGGTGCGGGTGACAAAGGTGAACGACCGGTCTTCATAGACGGTGATTTCCACCGGGATAACCGAGCCGGCTTGCGAGGCGGTGCGCTCGTTATAGTCCTTGCAGAAAGCCATGATGTTGATGCCATGCTGGCCCAGCGCAGGACCTACCGGCGGCGCCGGGTTTGCCTGCCCGGCAGGTATTTGTAATTTGATAACTGTCTTTATCTTTTTTGCCATATTTGACTCCTCAAAGGGTTAGAGCTTTTCAATCTGGAGTAAATCGAGCTCCACCGGCGTTTCCTGCCCGAAGAGGGACAGGAGCACCTTGACCTTCCCCTTTTCCATATTAATCTCGTCGACCACCCCGACAAAGTCGATGAATGGTCCATCGATAACGCGGACGCTCTGCCCTCTGCGGAAACCCACCTTGACGCGGGGCGCTTCGGCATTCATCTGCTTGAGAATGTCACTGACGCCTTTTTCGTCCAGCGGCGTGGGCTTTCCGGTACTGCCGACGAATCCCGTCACGCCGGGGGTATTACGCACCAGTGTCCAGGTCTGGTCGGTCATTTTCATCTGGACGAGGACATAGCCGGGCAGGGTCTTGCGGGTTACTGTGCGCCGCCGCCCGCCCTTGACCTCGATTTCTTCCTCGGTAGGTATGACGACCTGGTAGATTTCGTTGCCGGAATCCATGTACTTGATGCGCTGTTCCAGGTTTTTCTTCACACGGTCTTCATGGCCGGAATAAGTGTGAATGACAAACCACTGTTTTTCGTCAACTACCAAAATAACCTCACTACCCGGTGTATCGCTAAAGAAAAAAAGCTATTGGACAGACAACAACCCCGTTCTCAATTTGAGAATGGGACTATCATCTGCCCAGGATAAGCTTATCAATCAGAGCGGTAAAACCGTAGTCAAGTGCGCCCAGCACAGCACCGGCGAGCCCCGCCACCAGTAAGACCAGTGCGGTGAGGTATATCACCTCACGCCGGCTGAGCCAGACCACTTTCTTAAGCTCGTCAACAATGCCGATGAAGTACCGGATTATCCTCGCGCCGGGACTCTGCTTGACCATAGAAGTAACTTTCATGTTATCGATGTCCCGCGCCCGAAGGCAGCAGGCTACTTAGTCTCCTTGTGCGGTTTGTGCGCGCGGCAACGGGGACAATACTTCGTCAGTTCCAGGCGCTGCGAATCATTTTTCCGGTTCTTGGATGTAGTATAGTTTCTCTCCTTGCACTCGGTACAGGCAAGGTAGATGACACCTCTGGCGTCCGTTTTCTTAGCCATAGACCTCTACTCGATAATCTTGATGATACCGCCCGCGCCTACTGTCCTGCCGCCTTCGCGGATGGCGAAGCGCAGACCGGGTTCCAGGGCTACCGGGTAGATCAACTTTATCTTCATCTTAATGTGGTCGCCGGGCATGACCATTTCCACGCCCTCGGGCAGTTCGATGCTGCCGGTGACGTCCGTCGTGCGGATATAGAACTGCGGCTTGTAGCCGTTGAAGAACGGGGTATGACGGCCGCCCTCGTCTTTACTCAGAACGTAGACCTCAGCTTCGGCATAGGTGTGCGGTTTGATGGAGCCGGGCGCTGCCAGGACCTGACCGCGCTCGATATCTTCGCGCTCTACGCCGCGGAGCAGCAGACCGACGGCATCTCCGGGCTCTGCGTAGTCCAGGATCTTGTGGAACATTTCCAGGCTGGTGACCACGACCTTGCGGGCTTCATGGTGCAGACCGACGATTTCAACTTCATCGCCGCCCTTGACCGTACCGCGCTCCACCCTGCCGGTGGGCACCGTGCCGCGCCCTTTGATGCTGAAGACGTCTTCAATAGACATCAGGAACGGCTTGTCCTTGGGGCGAGGCGGAATGGGGATATAGTCATCAACGGCATCCATCAGCTTGAGGATAGGGCCGCACCACTTGCATTCTCTCTTGCCGCAGCCGCATTCCAGCGCTTTGATTGCGCTGACGCGGACGACAGGAGTCTTATCACCGGGGAACTCGTTCTTGGTGAGGATTTCGCGGACCTCGACTTCAACGAGTTCGAGAAGTTCTTCATCTTCCATCAGGTCGACTTTATTCAGGGCAACCACGATGTAAGGCACCTGTACCTGGCGCGCCAGCAGGACGTGCTCGCGGGTCTGGGGCATCGGGCCATCCGGAGCGCTGACGACGAGAATGGCGCCATCCATCTGGGCGGCGCCGGTAATCATATTCTTAATAAAGTCGGCGTGTCCCGGGCAGTCAACGTGGGCGTAGTGCCGCTTGGCGGTCTCGTATTCCACGTGGGCGATGGCGATAGTCATGCCGCGGGCTTTCTCTTCGGGAGCGGCATCAATCTGGTCAAAGGCTTTGAAGGCAGACGTTAAGCCCGGCTGCTTGGACAATACCAGAGTGATTGCCGAGGTGAGCGTAGTCTTCCCGTGATCGACGTGCCCGATGGTGCCGACGTTTACGTGTGGTTTGTTCCTCTCGAACTTCTGCTTTGCCATATTATCCTCCGTTTATTCCGAGCCCACAATCAGATTCGAACTGATGACCCCGCCCTTACCAAGGGCGTGCTCTACCTACTGAGCTATGTGGGCACATTGTTACCATTATACAGATATTTCTTCTGTCTTGTCTAGAGTAGCTTGGGCACCCGCATTATATGGTGGAGGGAGCAGGATTCGAACCTGCGTAGCCCTTAGGGCGGCAGATTTACAGTCTGCTCCGATTGGCCGCTCCGGCATCCCTCCCCAATTCATATCCCAGCCCGAGGAGGGAGTCGAACCCGTCAACCTACCGATTACAAGTCGGTTGCGCTGCCATTGCGCTACTCGGGCACTATATTGCCAGCACAACTGGCACCTTACTGCTTAACCTTCGTATTATAGGGAATGGCGGAAATAAAAGTCAAGAATGATGTAATACACCCTTTACTTAATATTTGTGTTGCTGTCATTGCGAGACCATCCTGACAAAGTCGGGAGGCGAAGCAATCTCAAATAAGGATTAAGAGATTGCCACGTCACTTCGTTCCTCGCAATGACACAAGGTTGAGTAGAGCTGTAGTACGACGGTCGCCGTCTATTCTACAGTGATACGGGATTCGTGGGCGTAGATATTCATGCGGTTGCCCCGCGCAAAGCCGATAAGAGTTATACCCATATCCTGCGCCAGCCGCACGCCGAGGTCGGTCGGTGCCGATTTGGAGATAATCACCGGGATATTGCGCCGGGCGACCTTGAGCAGTATCTCGGAGCTGATGCGCCCGCTGGTGATGATGAGTTTATCGGCCGCGGGGATATCTTCCAGCAGGCATTGTCCGAAGATTTTATCGATGGCGTTGTGCCGCCCGATATCCTCGGCGAAAATTGCGATGCCGTTAGCATCACAGAGGGCGGCGCTGTGCACGCCGCCGGTCGCGCGGTAGACCTCGGAGCGGTGCTGGAAATCCTTCATCAACACAAAAACCGCAGCGGATGAGATTTGCAGCGTTGACTCTATCTTGCTCATGGTGGCGGCATCGGCGGCGCTGTAGAAAGAAGCCCCCCGCCCGCAGCCCGAGGTAATGAACCGATGATGCATCGTTTCCGCAGCAACATTGTCGCTGCCGGTAGTCTCCACGCGGACGATGCCCCGTTGACTGTCTACCGCTATCTTTTTAATCTCACTTTTAACGCTCACAAAACCTTCGGAGGCGAGGAAGCCGGCGGCAAGGTAGTCCGGTTTTTCCGGAGAGCAGAGCAGCGTCACCAGTTCCCGGTTATTGAGGATGATGGTAAGCGGTGTTTCCCGGGCGACGGCATCCGGCACTCTTTCCTGTGATTGCCCGGCAATGCGGCTGATATTGACGGGGGCAGTGACATCTTTCATCGCTGGGCGTCACCTGCCTTGCCGGCTGCGGTAGATGGGGGACATAGCGCGGAGCTTGCCCACGATTTTGGGCAGGACATCCAGTATCCGGTCGATTTCCTCTTCGGTCGTCCATTTGCCTAAGGAAAAGCGCAATGAGCCGTACGCCAGGTCGGCGGAAAGTCCCAGCGCGCGCAGGACGTGGGAAGGTTCCAGGCTGCCCGAACTGCACGCGGAGCCGGTCGAAGCGCAAATCCCGGCGAGGTCCAGGTTCAGGCACATCGATTCGCCCTCGACATAGCTCACGCTGATGTTGACGTTGTTGGGCAGGCGGAAGGCGAGCGGCCCGTTGAGGCGGGTATCTTCGATGCGCTGCAAAATGCCTTTAATCAGCTTGTCCCGCAGGAAGGTCAGGCGCTGGATTTCTTCCACCATCTCCCGCCGGGCGATTCTCACGGCTTCCGCCAGACCTACGATGCCGGGGACATTCTGGGTGCTGGAGCGCATGCCGCTCTCCTGCCCGCCGCCGTGCATGAAGGGCGTGATTTTAGTGCCTCTCCTGATGTACAGCGCGCCGACGCCCTTGGGACCGTAAAGCTTGTGCGCCGACATCGCCAGCAGGTCGACGCCCAGTTCGTTGACGTCGATGCGCAGGTGACCGGTGGTCTGCACGGCATCGGTATGAAAATAAACGCCGGCGGCGCGCGCTATTTTGCCGATCTCGGCGATGGGTTCCACGGTGCCGATTTCGTTATTAGCATGCATGATGGAGATGAGGATGGTCTTCGGCGTAATGGCTTGCTTCACCGCATCGGGGTCGACGCGTCCTTCGCCGTCGACCGGCAGATAGGTTACCTCGAACCCGTTCTCTTCCAGGAATTTGCAGGTCTCCAGCACGGCGTGGTGTTCGATGGCGCAGGTAATGATATGGTTGCCTTTTTTCTGATTGGCGTAGGCTACGCCCTTGATGGCGAAATTGTCCGCCTCGGTGCCGCCGCTGGTGAAGAACAGTTCCTCGCTGCGGGCGCCGATAAACCCGGCGACTTCTATGCGGGAGGACTCGACGGCTTCCTTTGCTTCCAGTCCGCAGGCGTGGATGCTGGAGGGGTTGCCGAAGGTCTCGGTAAAATAAGGCAGCATCGCCTTAACCACATCGGCGTGGGCGGGTGTGGTGGCGGCATAATCAATGTAGATACGTTTCATGTGAATAATTCAGGCAGAAAACAAGGATTGCATAATCAGCTTATCTCAGTCTGCAGGGAATATCAAGTGAATGGCAATATGGTACGACAATGTCATTCCCGCGACAAGCCCGAGGATGACAGGAATTTGATACCCCTTCAGATTGCCGCGTCGCTATCGCTCCCCGCAATGACACAGAACTGGACTTTTGCAAAAGTCTCCATCTCTGCTAGAATTGTATTCATAATGAAGCATTTTTTGGGTCTGGATATTGGTTCGGTAAATGCCCGCGTGGCGCTCACAGATGAGAACGGGAATGTCATTTACCTGGGTTCCCGGCGCATTGCCGGAAACCCAAAGACAGTAATCAACGGGCTTCTGACGCGTTTAAACAAGGAATGCGCTCTGGAAGCCATTACCGCCGCCGGAGTCACCGGCTCGGGCAGGGGTATCATTCCCGCCGAATGGCATCTGCCGGAATACAGCAGTTCCCTGGCAATCGCTTCCGGACTGCTGCACCTGCACCCGGACGCGCGGACGATTATCCAGATCGGCGGGCAAAGCTCGCTGGTGATTGTCCTGGAAGATGGACTGCAAAAGCCATGGAAAGTATCTTCCAATCCGCTCTGTGCCGCCGGGACGGGCAGATTTTTAGAGCAGCAATCGTACCGCCTCGGCATCGATATTAATGATTTTGCCGGGCTGGCGCTCAAATGCCAGGGGGCAGCCCCCCGCATCGCCGCCCGCTGCAGCGTATTCGCCAAGAGCGACCTGATTCACCTCCAGCAGAAGGGCGTTTCGGTGGAAGCCATGCTGTATGCCCTTTGCGAGAGTATCGTCCGCATGGTTGCCTCGCTCCAGAAAGGCACATTTGAAACGCCGGTCTACTTCGTCGGCGGAGTGGCGGCGAACGCCGCCATCGTCAAGGCGCTGAACGAAGTGCTTTCGGCGCGGAACAGCCGGGCGGTCGCCGTAATCGTGCCGCCGGACTATCTACACACCCAGGCGTTAGGGGCGGCGCTGCTTTCCCGCGACAAGACCGCGCCCGTTAAGATGCTGCCGGAAGGCGATGCTTTGCAGCGCTATTTTGAGATGTCCCAATTGCCGGAAGTCGCGTTGCCGGGCAACGGCGCGGCTTTGATGGTCAGTGCGCCCTGTCGCGGCTATCTCGGTGTGGATGTCGGCTCGACGAGCACCAAGGCAGTCATCATGGACGAGTCCGGCAAGACACTTCTCGCCAAGAACTACCTGATGACCGCAGGACGGCCGGTGGATGCCGTGAAGCAGGTCTTCCGCAACCTGCGGCAGGCGGGTGCGGACAATGTTACCATCACCGGAGTGGGCGTGACCGGCTCCGGGCGCTACCTCATCGGCAGTATGATCGGCGCCGATCTGATTAAAAACGAAATTACCGCGCAGACCCGCGCCGCCTATGAAATCGACCCCGAAGCGGACATCATTGAAATCGGCGGGCAGGACTCCAAACTGGTCATCAAGCGTAATGGCGTGGTCGTGGACTACCAGATGAACAAGGCGTGCGCCGCGGGCACCGGCAGCTTTATCGATGAGCTTGCCGAAATGCTCGGCGTTTCCGTCAAGAGCGGCGAATTCGCCGACCTTGCCTTTAAAGCTCCCCACACTATCGACCTCGGCACGCGCTGCGCCGCTTTCATGGGGCAGGCCGTCGCTTCCGCCCAGCAGGAAGGAGTGCCGCTGCCGATTATTACCGCCAGCCTGGCGAACTCCATCGCCAAAAACTATCTTTCCAAGGTGGTGGGCACGCGCAAGCTGGGCGAACGCGTCATCCTCGCCGGCGCTGTCTTCTATAACCGGGCGGTGGTCGCCGCTTTCAACCAGCAACTCTCGGGCAAGACCCTGACCGTCGCCGAGCACCGCGAAGTTTCCGGCGCTATCGGCGCCGCATTGCTCGCCAGAGAAGCGATGTCTGCCGCGCCTTCAAAATTCAAAGGCTTCGCCAAAATTATTGACGGCGATTACAATCTTTCCACCTTTGTCTGCCAGGGTTGCGATAATAACTGCACCATTACCCAGATGAAGATGCCCGGCGAAAAACCGACGTTCTACGGCAGCCGGTGCGACAAGTATGACAGCACGCTGAGCCAGGCAAAGCGCGAGACTTTCTTCGACGAGCGGGAAAAGCTGCTCTTCCGGGAATATCAGGAAGGCTCCGGCAGCGGTCTGCTGGTAGGTATCCCGCGCGCCCTGATGGTCTATGACTATGCGCCGCTGCTCGTCGGATTTTTGAATGCGCTGGGCGTGCGCGTGGCGCTCTCCGGCAAGACCAACAAGCAGATTATGGAGCACGCCGTTGAGCTGGCTTATACCGATAGCTGCTTCCCGATTAAACTGCTCCATGGTCATGCCGCCGCCTTGAAAGATGCCGATTACATTCTTTATCCCTGCGCCATCCGGCTGGGGAAGAAAGACGGCGAAGAAAACCAGAAATACGCCTGTCCGCTCATCCAGGCCTCGCCGTATATTGTGCGGCAGGTACTCGGGCTGGGCGATAAAATGCTGATTCCGACTATCGATTTCAGCTTCGGTGATGCTGATGTTATCAATAATCTGGCAGAGGTGGCCACCCGGCTGGGCTTCAGCAAGGATAAAGGCAGAGCCGCTGCTGCCGCCGGCATTGCCGCCCAGCGCAAGTTCGAGACTGACCGCGCCGCTGTGGGAGAGAAGCTGCTCAAACAATTGAAAGAATCGGGTAAACTCGGTGTTGTCCTTTTGACGCGTGCCTACATGTCGCAGGACTCCGGGGCGAACCTGGGCATTGCGGAGAAACTGGCTCAACTCGGCGTGGTGCCTGTGCCGCTGGACTTCCTGCCGCTAACCTCGGTGGAACCCAAGAAATACTCCGACCGTCCTTACTGGTCGTACGAAGGTAAGTTCATCGCCGGTGCCGCGCTGAGCGCCGCCGACCCGCAGCTATACAGCCTGGCGCTGACGAACTTCGGCTGCGGTCCCAACTCGTTTATTATCAAGCTGTTGGAAGACATCATGGGCGGCAAGCCGCTGGGACAACTGGAAATCGATGAACATGCCGCCGAGGCGGGTCTGGTGACGCGCCTGGAAGCCTATGTGGATACCATCACCAGCTATGCCCGCGCCCGCGGACAGGCGAAAGCGCCAATTAAAGAAATCTACCGCGGCACCAACACCGTCATCAGCGCCGGGAAAACGGTGCTCATTCCGCGCATGTCGCCCCATGCCGATGCCATCGGCGCGGCGATGGAAAGCTTCGGGGTGAAGGCGGTGGTGCTGCCGGAGCCGGACGAACGCAACCTGCTTTACAGCAACCAGTTTACCGCCGGTACGGAATGCCTGCCCTACCGCGTTTCGCTGGGCGATTTCCTGCGCTACTACCATGAGCACGGCAGCGCGCTCGATAATGTCGAAGGTCTGATGAGCGGGTCTTTCGGTCCCTGCCGGCTCGGCAAATACGCCATCGAGCAAATCCGGGTGCTGAAAGACATCGGCTTTGACCTGCCCATCCGTACAACGGTTTCCAATAACGCCTACCGCGACCTTAATCTGGGTCCCGGATTCGAGCGCCTCGCCTGGCGGGGACTCGTCGCGGTGGACTATCTGCAAAAGCTGCTCTGGCACACCCGCCCTTACGAAAAAGTGAAAGGCTCGGCGGATAACCTGTTCGATGAATATCTTAAGAAGGTTGCCGGTAACATCCGGAAGAAAGAAAGCATTAAAGATTTACTGCGCAAAGCCCCGGCGGATTTTACCGCGCTGGTCGATTCCAATCTGCCGAAGCGCCCGCTGGTGGGCATCAACGGGGAAATCTACCTGCGCTCCAACAGTTTCTCCAACCGCGACCTGGTGCGCGTGTGCGAGGCTGCCGGGCTGGAAGCCGTTGTCTCCCCGATGGGTGAGTGGATAAATTACACGGCATACCGCAACCTGGAAGATTCCGTCAGAAACCGTAAGATTCTTAAAATAATAAAAAGCTACGTTCGCAAGCAGGTGCAGGCACATGACGAAGAGCAAGTCGCCCGCTTTTTCCGCGGGACCGTGGACGGGCACGAGCCGTCAACCGAGGAAATCCTGGGCAAGTCCGCCCGCCATCTTTCGCCGAAGTGCGGCAGCGAAGCGGTGCTCAGCATCGGCAGCGGCATCGACTGGCTGGAAAACCCCGAATTTGCCGGAGTCATTTCGGTAATGCCGCACGGCTGTATGCCCGGCGGTATTGTGGCGGCGATGGCGGAGAAGTTCAGCACGAAATACCAGAAACCCTGGATAAGCCTGACCTACGACGGCTTCCTGGAGTCCAACAACCTGGTCAAGATTAACGAGTTTGCCGAGCTGGTCAAGTTCTGCAGCACCGACGGGCAGAAGAAATAACAATCACAGCTATGATAAACCCAGCCTGGTTTCGAGCCAAAAAATAGTGGGATTATCCCACTTGACAAACTATCCCACCAATGATAGTGTGAAATTGTAAGAGGTTAGAGATATGGCAACGATAATTAAAGATGAAAAATTAACCAGAATGGCGGAAAGCGTGAAGCCGGATACCAAAAGGCGGGTGCTGTTACCCAAAAGCGTAGTAAAAGGAGACGTTACATACCATATCTATGCTAACAGCCTGGGACAAATTATTCTCGATCCGCAGGTAACGATACCGGCATCTGAAGTATGGGTATTCAAGCATAAAGAGGTTCTGGCAGCGATAGATAAGGGTATGGCGGAAGCTGCCGACGGAAAAGCAGTCAAACGCGGCTCGTTTGCCAGGCATGTCAAAGATGCATCGTGAGCTGCGTTTTACACCCACCGCATCGGAACAGCTTTCCGCGATCGAAAACAATCCTGCGCTTAAAAGTGTTCTGAAACAGGTCAGGAAAACACTGGGGTATTTAGAAACCAATCTCAGGGCAATATCTCTGCAGACTCATAAGTACGAATCGTTAACAAGTCGCTATAAGCGAGAAGTCTTCGAGGCTTATGTTCAACAGAATACGCCCGGAGCTTATCGCGTGTTCTGGCATTATGGGGATGACGAAACCGATAACAAGGGAAAGCGTATCCCGATAATCACAATCATTGCGATAGTACCGCACCCTGACGATTAATTATCTCTTTTTCTGAATTGCTCCCCACTCGTAACAGGTGCAATCGTGTATCGAGACCGTCCCGCCACAGTCAGGGCAGCGCCACTTTTGTTCCTCGTCTTTCAGGAAAGCCGCGAGTCCCTTCTCTTTTATCGCCAGCAGGTTGCCGATGAAGCTGGTGTTATATCCTATGATGTAGCGTTTATCGATGCCCTTGAGATGGGCGCAGGGGAAGGTGGGACATTCAAAACAGAATTTGATGCGGTCGTTCCTGATTAGCTCGCATTGTCCTTTCAGGTAAGCGCATTTCTTCCGGCGCGGGCGGCACCCGGTGCAGCCTTTTCCCTTGACGCCGCTTTTCACGGTAGTCAGGTAGACCTTGCAGACCCCGCAGTCCATCCCGCAGGGGGCGATAAGTTCTGGGGTAATTTTGATGGACATTGGTTTCTAAAGTATCACGCCCTGCTCTTTCAACTTGCCGATGTCATCCCAATTGTAGCCGAACTCCAGCAGGACTTCCTCGGTGTGCTGGCCGACTTCCGGAGCAGGCAGCCGGAGGGAGCCAGGATTCTGCGTAAAGCGTACCGGCGTGTTGACGAGCTTGATGGGTCCTATTGCCGGGTGCTGTACTTCTCCGAAGAAATCGTTGGCGAATGCCTGCGGGTCCTGCACCACCTCATCAGGCTTCTCAATCCGGCCGTAGATGCAGTCGTTGGTTTTAAAAAGCTGCTCCCATTCGGGGCGCGTTTTTGTAATGAAAATCTCGTCGAGCATTTTGATAAGTTCACGGGAGTTGACGCCGCGTATATCCATGTCCTTGAAGCGGGGGTCATTCTGCCATTCCGTCCGCCCGATGGCCTGGCAGAAACCGGGCCACTGGACGTCTGACTGGAGCATGGCAAGCTGGAAGTAACGGCCTTCTTTCGTGCGGTAATAGTTGAACAGGGGATTTTCTGCTTTAGTGCGGTCTTTTTGCGGCAGCGGCGTGCCCAGCAATGCTGCCTGGATGTCTTCAGACACGGTCCAGACCGCGGCATGATATAGCGAGACCTCCAGCGCTTGTCCCTTGCCGGTCTTCTCGCGGTAGTATAAAGCTGCCATGATGCCGCTCAACTCGTGGGCGCCGGTAACGCGGTCCATCATGCCGCCGCGTTCCATCGGCGGGGGTACGCCCGGTTCGGCAAGAGCGTGCTGAATGCCGGAACGCGCCCAGGCGGCGGTATGGTCGAAGCCGCGCTCGTCTTTATCGGGACCTTTCGAGCCGTAGCCGGTGACAATAGAATAAATCAGGCGCGGATTGATTTTGCTCAGGGTGGCATAGTCCAGGTTCATCCTTTCCAGCGAGGATACCTGGTAGTTGGACATGAAGACATCGTAAGTCATGATGAGCTTATCGAAGACTTCCCGGCCGGCAGGAGATTTAAGGTTGAGGGCGATGCTTCTCTTATTGCGGTTTAAATAAGTGAAATACCAGCTTATCTCGGCGCCGTTCTTGCGGATATAAGGAGACACTTTTTCAATTGATTTGAAGCCGCGCGCCATATCGCCGGTGAGCGGCTCTACTTTAAGAACATCCGCGCCCCAATCACCCATCGTCGCGGCGGCGGCGGGCACAACAACTACGTGCCCCATTTCCAGGACTTTGACACCTTCAAGTATGCCTGCCATGATACCTCCGAAAGCAACAGGAATTTAGTCAATGTTAAAGGTTTGAAAGATGGCTGTCAACTTGCTTGTAAATGACAGGGATTACTGCGCTTTCCCGTATTTTTCCCGTAGCTTCGGCTTTTCAATCTTGCCGGTGGGGTTGCGGGGCACTTTATCGAAGAAGATGTGGCGCGGGCGTTTATATCTGGGCAGGTTCTGCTCGCAGAAAAGGGCAACTTCTTCCGCAGTCAGTTTCACGCCCGGCTTGGGGTCGATGACAGCGGCAACCGCTTCGCCGAGCCGCTCATCGGGCACACCGAAAACGGCAGCATCGTAAATTTTAGGATGGCTGACCAGCACTTCTTCCACTTCGACCGGGAATATCTTTTCTCCGCCGACATTCACCATGTCCTTGCGCCGGTCCACGAGATAAATAAAGCCGTCGCTGTCCGCTCTGCCCATATCGCCGGTGTAGAGCCAGCCGTCTTTCAGCGTTTCGGCGGTCTTCTGCGGATTCTTGTAGTATTCCCGCATCACGCCGTTGCCCCGTACAATCAGTTCACCGACGCCGCCCGACGGCACGTCATTGCCTTTATCATCGATGATGCGGGTCTCCCAGTTGAAGCCCGGCTTCCCGATGGCGCCCACCTTATGCTCGTTTTCCATGCCCAGGTGGACACAGCCGGGACCCGTCGATTCGCTCAATCCGTAGTTGGTGTCGTATTTCATATCGGGGAAGTACTGCTTCCAGTGTTTGACCAGGCTGGGCGGCACCGGCTGCGCGCCGATGTGCATCAACCGCCACCGGCTCAGATTGAAGTCCCGAATCTTTAATTCACCTCTGTCCAGCGCGCCGAGGATGTCCTGTGCCCAGGGCACCAGCAGCCAGACAATCGTGCCTTTCTCGTCGTGGACTGTTTTGAAAACGTTCTGCGGGCTGAATTCGGTCAATATCGTGCCGCGCCCGCCGACAATCAGGCTGCCGAACCAGTGCATCTTTGCTCCGGTATGATAAAGCGGCGGCAGCAGGATGTAGTTATCGTCATGGGACTGGAGGTGATGGCGGTTTTCGGTAATGGCGGCACACTCCATGTTCCTGTGCGTGAGTAGAATCGGCTTGGGCGTGCCGGTGGTGCCGGAGGTAAAATAGAGCCCGCAAGGGTCTTCATCTTTGAGAATTATATCAGGCGAATTGGAAGATGATTCTTCAGTAATCTTTTCCAAATTTTCAGCCCATGACGGGCATTTTTCGCCGGCGAAAATATAGTTTTTGATAGTCGCCAGTTGCGGGCGGATAGCTTCCGCGCGCTCGGTGAACTCCTCGCCCAGTATCATGGCTTTCGCTTCGGCGATATCGGTGCAGTAGTTGATTTCCTTGCTGGTGAAGCGGAAGTTGAGCGGCACTGCCCACGCTCCCGTGCGGATGATGCCGAAATAGGCTTCCATCCAGTTGATGGAGTTCATCATCAGGTGGACGACTTTATCGCCCTTGCCGATGCCGCGCCGGATGAGGGCGTTGGCGATGCGGTTTGCCCGCTCGTCGAACTGCTGCCAGTTGATTTCTTTGCGCAGATTTTTACTGGGCTTGAGTTCGATCAGCGCGGTATCCTGCGGGTACATCCGGGCGTTTCTCGCCAGCATTTCGGCAATGGTCATCGGTCTCCTCCAACCCGTGTCTATCAATAAAGGTATTTTTAATCATCCCTCCCCCCTGGCGGGAGGGAGTCAGAGGGAGGGGGAGTTCACCCTCACCTGACCTCTCCCTTCAAGGGAGAGGAACTTCTAATAAGTAATCAGACCCGGCAAAAAGGTGGCAATCCAGGGGAACGCCAGCAGCAGGGCAGTGGCGACCAGCATCGCCCCCAGGAAAGGGAAGATGCCCTTGAAGATTGTCTGTATAGGTACATCTTCCGCGATACTCTTGATAACGAAGACGTTAATGCCCACCGGCGGCGTGATGACTCCCATTTCCGTCACCAGCACGAC
>JAQTVW010000012.1 GCA_028706655.1 Dehalococcoidales bacterium
GAGGTCATCAGGAATAACCGGCGCATGGAGCACGGCAAGGTCGTTTTCCGGTTCAGTTCCCAGTACCGCCGCTTCGGATTCGCTGCCATCGGCAAAAATGACCCGGATTTCCTCCGCATCCGCGATGATATGCAGGCTGGTAACAATCACGCCGTCCTGGTCAACAATCACCCCCGTACCCAGAGAACCGTCGGTTGTTCCGTCAGCCTGTTTGATGAGAGCCTGCACCGCAACGACGGAAGGGCGGATGACCTCATACGCTTGTGAAGCCACCGATGGCTTGGGGGGTATTGTTTCCAGAGTACGCTCGACGGCGGCATCGATATCCCGCTGGGTCAAATGCTGCGCCGGCGGCTTGGACAGGTCATAAGCGTAGACCAGAGCGAGGGTGACCGGAACGCTGATGACGACCAGCAGGACACTGCGGAAACGGTTTGCAAGATTACTCAGACGGTCGCGCCGGGATACCTGCCGGGGCGGCGGCACATTCGGCTGGGGACGGGAAGGCAAAGGCGGGAACACTTTGTTCTGCCGCATAACACAACCTCAATATGCCCTGCAGTGATTATCGGATATCGGAACATAGGGTCTATAATTTGATTGTCTCAGCATCTAAAGAAGTTGTCAACATTGTTTTCGTTCATATCTTGGCGTTTTATGTTACTATTCGTCCTCATCTGCATCGACTTGAACCGCAGAACGTTTCTGTTCATTCTTAGTTGTTCGTACTATCGCTAACCTCAACCCCCCGACAACACAACCATAATTGAACAGAACCCCAGAACACGTCAGGTGATTTCTGCGTAACGGGATGATATAATAGCCATTAAGGGCGTCAAAATCTTCAAATCAATCTTTACGCAAACACTCGAAGGCAGTTTCGCAAAATATATGTGAGGGGAAAAATGGTAAAAAGGAACGTAAATTTTAACCCGGGCCCGGCAGCTATTCCGCTGGATGTTCTCAAAATCGTCCAGGGAGAACTACTCGACTACCAGGGTAGCGGTATGTCCATCCTCGAAAGTTCCCACCGCGCCAAGGAATTCGAAGCGGTCAACGACCAGGCGATGGCGCTGGTGCTGGAACTCCTCGGACTGGGCAGCAATTACAAGGTGCTATTCCTCGGCGGAGGCGCATCGACCCAGTTTGACCTGGTGCCGATGAACTTTGCCGGCGAAGGTCAGACGGCGGCTTATATCGATACCGGCGAATTTGCTTTCAAGGCGATGAAAGAATCGCAGATTGTCGCCAAGACGCACGTAGCGTTCTCGTCTAAAGAAATGAAGTACCGCCGGGTGCCCAGGATGAACGAAATCAAGTACCCGGAAGATGCGGCGTATCTCCATATTTGCTCCAACAATACCATCGAGGGGACGCAGTTCCACGAGTTTCCCGATACCGGTAAAGTCCCGCTGGTCGCCGATATGTCCTCGGACATCGCTTCCCGGCAGGTTGACTTCAAGAAGTTCTCCCTGATATACGCGGGCGCTCAGAAGAACCTCGGCGCCGCCGGCGTGACCCTGGTCATCATCCGCGATGATTTCCTGGCAAAGGCGAAAAAGGGTCTGCCGTCAATGTTGAGTTACCAGACCCATGCCGATAATAAATCTCTGTATAACACGCCTCCGGTGTTCGGCGTGTACATCATGAAGCTGGTGCTGGAGTGGATCAAGAGCAAGGGCGGAATCGCCGGAGTGGAGAAGACCAACATCGCCAAGAAAGATTTGCTGTACGGCGCCATCGATGCCGCACCTGATTACTACAAAGGCGCCGCGGACAAGGACAGCCGGAGCTGGATGAACGTCACCATGCGCCTGCCCACAGAAGACCTGGAGACGAAATTCATCGCCGATGCGAAGAAGGAAGGGCTGGTCGGGCTGAAGGGGCACCGGTCGGTCGGCGGCATCCGCTTCTCCATCTACAACGCCGTGTCTCTGGAAGACATCCAGAAGACCGTCGACTTCATGGGCAGGTTCCGCAAGTCTGCCTGAAAATAGATTGCCCGTACCAGGGCATTTTGAGTGAAACTTAAGGGGCGGTGACCGGCTCGACTGGAAATGTCAGCTTTTCACCGCCTCTACGTATATGGATATTTTGGGGTGGGTGCTGTCAAACAATGAAGTATCCCGCAAGACCGGGCAGTGGCTTTGGCCGTATCCTGACCGGTAGATTTTAGCGAATCCCGCCGCTTTCAGCATGGCACATAGTTTCCCGTAGTTCCACCAGTTGATATGGTCGCTGGGGTGCTGCTTCTGGATTTCCAGCAAGCATTTTGACGTGCAATAGCTGAGCGCGTCTTCGAGTTTCATTTCGCGGAATATCTGGTCTACCTCGGCTTCATCCAGCCGTACCGGAGACTGCCCGTAGATATACATGGTGGACAGACTGCTGGCGAATTCATACAAAAACGCCTGCTGTATCGACCAAAATCCGGACGGCTTCCATGCTTTCGGGTCGGGAGATATTTGACGCTCATAAAAGAAGTAGGGGTCTTTTTCCATGTATGCCCGGCAGTATAAATCGGCATCCGGAGTGGTTAAGCGCAGATACCCGCCCTTTTTGAGTATGCGGTAAGATTCGTTAAACAGGTTCTGCGCCGCGGCGTCCGTGATATGTTCGATGGTGTGGCTGGAATAAACTACCTCAGCCGTATCGCTGGCGATAGCCACCGGCACCAGCGCCAGCAAATCCCAATCGATTTCCATTTTGAAATCATAACGTTCGCTGCGATGATCGACATTAGTCCACGCCTCGTGTGCGAATGCGCCCGCTCCGATGTTATAGAAACGCCTGTTTTTAATCGAATCCCCGCTGTAGAGCCTGCGGTATAGCGATAGGTCGTGTTTGACCGGCGCCGCGCCCGGCAGCCTGGTGATATTATAACCGAGCGCATTAAATGACTTTTGTACCAGGCGTTTAAATTTCTTCAAAGAAGCATTCCCTAGCCAGTATTCTACCGCTAACCATGACTACTGTCTATCGGGTAACGGTTACTTCTAAAATATTTAGCTTCGGCACTCTTGATAAATCGCAACAATAGTGGCAAAATGGGACAAATAGTGGAGGTGAAAACATGCTGAAAGATTTCAAGGCGTTTATCATGCGGGGCAATGTCATCGATATGGCAGTGGGCATTATTATCGGCGCTGCTTTCGGGCCTATCATCAACTCGCTGGTCAAAGATGTGATTATGCCGCCGATAGGACTGCTGCTCGGCAACGTCGATTTCGCCAACCTTTTTGTCGTGCTCCAGCCGGGCAATACTCACGGTCCCTATGCGTCACTGGCGGCGGCGCAGACCGCCGGGGCGGTATCCATCAACTACGGTGTTTTTATTAACACGATTATCAACTTCATCGTCGTGGCTGCGGCGGTTTTCTTCTTCGTCGTCAGACCCATCGGGAAAATGAACGCCCGCCAGAAGGCGGCACAGCCGGCTGCGGCTCCCACCGCACCGACCACCAAAGAATGCCCCTATTGCTACAGCCAGATATCCATCAAAGCCACCCGCTGCCCGAATTGCACTTCCGAACTCAAGTAGTCTTTAGAAAAGAAGATTTTCATGGAATTTACCGAACTGGCAAAGCTGATTAAAACCCGCCGCTCCGTGCGCAAGTGGCAGGACAAGCCGGTGCCGCGCGACCTGCTGCTGCAGGCAATCGAGCTTGCCACCTGGGCGCCGAATGCGGGAAACCATCAGAACTGGCGGTTTTACCTGGTTGAAAACAAAGGCGCCATCAAGTCCATTGCGGATGCGGTGAGTGACAGCGCCGATGTGATTGCCTCGTGGCCTGAATCCAAACTGGTCAAGGAGTTCGATACCGTGAACCTGGGCAAACGTTCCAGCTTCTTCCGCGGCGCGCCGGCGGTCATCGCGATTGCCACTTCGCAGTACCAATCGCCCATTGATAAGGCGCTGGCGGTACGTGAAAAGTCGGATGCGGCGGCGCAAAAGATGCGGGAATACCGCAAGACTGCCAACGCCGGTCTGCAATCGGCGGCGGCGGCGATTACCTATCTGCTCCTCATTCTCCATCAGATGGGGCTCGGCGCGGTCTGGATGGTAGGCCCGATGCAGGTCAAAGGACAAATCGAGCAGATTTTGAAGATGCCCGACGGGTTGGACGTCCTCGCGCTGATTCCCGTCGGCTATCCGGCGGAGAATCCCCCGGTTAAGGAACGAAAGCCGGTCAGCGAAGTGTGCAAGGTAATTGAGTAATCCAGGCAGCCTGACCGCGCAGTTGCACAATTTGGATTAACCGCATGAACCAGGATTTATCCTTGCTGCGGCGCATTTTTACGAGCTACCTTGCCGCGTTTATCATTCTCGCCCTGCTGCTCTTTTTTCCGGCGGGCACGTGGCGCTGGCCGGAAGGCTGGCTCCTTATCCTGGTAATCTTCACCTGCTCGGGGCTTTCTACAGTATGGTTGTGGAAGTGCTGCCAGCCGCTGCTGAACAAGCGCCTCGGTAAATACACTCCGCCGGCATGGGACAGGGTGATTATGCTCACCTTTACGATTCTTTTCCTTTCGATTTTCGTAATCGCCGGACTCGATGCCGTGCGGTTCGGGTGGTCCCATGTGCCGGTATTCATCGAGGTGCCGGGATTTGCGGGGCTCGTCCTCGGCATGTATTTTACTTTCCTGACGATGAAGGAAAATCCCTTCGCTTCGCCGGCTGTCGAAATCCAGGCGGGTCAGAAAGTTATCTCGACCGGACCTTACCGGATTGTCCGCCACCCGATGTATGCCTCGGCAATCATCATGTCTTATAGTATTTCATTGGCGCTGGGTTCGCTGTATTCATTGATTCCGGACACGCTGCTGGTCATCGGGCTGGTCTGGCGCACTATTCTGGAAGAGCGCCTGCTCCGCGCCGAACTTGAAGGCTACACCGAATACGCCCAAAAGGTGAAATTCCGACTGGTGCCGGGCATCTGGTAAGACGCCACAGTTACGCAATTGCTCTCATTTTATTCGTAGTTGTCATTGCGAGGAACGGAGTGACGAAGCAATCTCTTTTTCCTCCTTGCATGGGATTGCCTCGCTGCGCTCGCAATGACAGGACTATTGCTCAAGATTTGACAGTACGCGGTAAAATTAATTAAGTATCCTCTACTGGCACATAAGGAGGTTGGCATGGGATTTCCACAAATCAGCGGGTTTATCGGTGGAGCGCTGGCGATACTGGCAGGAATCATCACTATCATCAAACCGCAGATTATCGCCTGGATTCTGGGCATCTACCTGATTGTCTTCGGGGTTTTAGCGGTACTGGCGGCAGTCGGCTAGGAAATTCTACTTAATCCGGCAGTTAGAGGCTGATTTTTACGTCCTGCTGCGGCTGAGGGCGGGGTGAAGAGGTACATTGCATTATTGAAAAATAATACATATTTAGGAGATCTAAATGCTCAAGAAATCATCAAAGAAGGGATCTGCAACAACTAATGGAGTACATACGAACGAGGAATCATCCAAAGACCAACCAAAATCTCCCTCCAACGTTGCAACGGTAAAGAAAGCTGGCAACAGCAGTGCTAATAAGGTTACTAGAAAAGAATTAGTTAACTCAATATTTGAATCGCTTCAACCCGATGCTAAATCGGATAAAGAGAATCTACGTGATCAGTTAATTCGTAAATTCATGCACCAAGAGATAGCTAAATTCCCTGCATCTATTGATTATAACTTATTGATTCTCTACGATGAAGGAACGATGATAAAGGGTGATGCTGACTTCATATACTCGGCAGCAGAATCTTTCGCGGACAAGAAACCTATTCTTTTAGTTCTTTATTCCGGTGGTGGAGTCATTGGGTCAGCTTATCTGATCGGTCAATTATGTAGAGAGTATACAAAGGATAAATTTGTTATCACTGTGCCTAGGCAAGCTAAGTCTTCCGCTACTTTATTATGTTGCGCTGCGGATGAAATTCATATGGGTAGTCTCAGTGAACTTGGACCTATAGATCCGCAGATAGAAGAAATGCCTGCTCTAGGACTCAAGGCTTCAGTTACTCACATTTGCGACCTAGTTAAGGAAAATCCACATGCTTCTGATATGTTCGCTAAATATCTAAATTTATCACTCGATCCGGTGCAACTCGGTTACTACGAAAGAGTTGCCGAATCAGCTGCTCAATATGCAGAACGGTTACTCAAAACGCATGCTTCTGGTCTGACAAGACAACCCGGCGAAACCGCTAAAATTCTAGTTTATTCATATAAAGATCATGGTTTTGTTATCGATAAAAACGAAGCCCTTAGTATTTTTGGAAAGAAAATCATCAAGATTAATACTCCTGAATATGAACTCGGGAATGCGATATATGAAAAATTACATTTTATATCTCGGATTGCGAGAGCATTTGACTATTATTTCTATATTATTGGATCATTAGACTCCCAGTTGCACTTTGTTAAGTCGGACACCTAAACAAGTAATAATTCAAAATGTAAGCAAGAGGAGGAAGCATTTCTGCTTCCCCCTCATTTTCTTAAGTAATCGTCTGGACGCAATTATTTTATCGTGCCGCTTGCTTCCCTCTCCGGCATTTATCGCAATTGCGCAGTTACGCGGCTGAGCAATTCGTCCTCGTTCCGCACGCCCCGTACATCCAGCTTGCTGTTGCGGAAGGCGCGCACCATCGCTTCCACCAGCTTGGTCTTGGAGATTTTCTTGCCGCCGCTGAACTTGGCGGCAGACGCCAGCGCTTCCAGGTAGGCGTCTTCGTCCCGCCCCACGAATACGGAAAGTTTAATCATCGCGGATTTGGGCAGTTCGGGTGCGGGGGGCGGCGCGGACGGCGCGGGAGACGCGGCTTTTTTCTCGCCGGTGAGGCGGTCCAGGGCTGTCGAACCGTAGGCAAGCTCTTCGGTAATGGTCGCTCTTTTCATTTCAGCACCTCTTTTGTAAGTAATCTATAAGCCGCCGCGCCCTCGGACTTGGGCGCATAGGTCAGGATGGACTGCCCGGCGGCGGGGGCTTCCTTGAACCGCACGCTGATGGGAATCACCGCCTCGAAAACGCGGATGCGGTCGCCGAAGGCTTTGCGGGTGATATCCATCACTTCTTTGCTGTGCAGGGTGCGCGGGCTGGTCATGGTAAACAGGATGCCGGAAATCTTCAGCCCGTGGTTGAGGCGGTCTTTGACGTGGATGACGGTATCCAGCAGCAGCGCCAGTCCCTTCATCGCGAGGTAGTCCGCCTGCAGCGGGATGATGAGTTCATCGGCGGCGCACAGGGCGTTGATGGTCAGCAGCCCCAGGCTCGGCAGGCAATCGATGACGATGTAATCATAGGAACTCCGCACCGAATCGAGCATGTCCTTGAGGACCATCTCGCGGGACAGCGCCCCGACGAGGTCGAGCTGCGCCTGGGAAAGCTCGATATTTGCCGGCACCAGGTCGATATTGGGATTACCCGTGGTGAGGATGGCGTCCCGCAGGGCGGGCGTCTTTTTGCCGCGGATGATGGCGGCGAGCGAGTCATAGACGGTGTTCTTGAGAACCTCCGGGCGGAAACCCAGGCTGACGGTCAGGCTCGACTGCGGGTCCCAATCGACGAGGAGGACCCGCTTCTTATGTTCGGCGATGCCGTCCGCGAGGGCGACGGCGGTGGTGGTCTTGCCGACGCCGCCTTTTTGGTTAGCGATACAGATAACTGACATACAAATACATTATAGCGCATTTGCGTAACTGCGTCAATACTCTGTTACTCTTTTGCGTAATTGCGCAGTTGTACGTCTGGAATCGCGGCGCTATAGTTCGACAAGTTCAACCTGTGCGGTCGAGGTGCTAACCGCCGAGGTGTTCGATGAGGATTTTGACGCCGATTCCGATAAGCACCAGTCCGCCGATGAGCTCAGCGCGCTTGCCGATGAGGCTGCCCGCCCGGTGACCGACCGTAAAGCCTGTGGCAGTGACCAGGAAAGACGTTATGCCGATAATCCCGGCGGCGATCGCGATATTTACTTGCATCAGGGCGATGCTCAAACCTACGGCGAGCGAATCGAGGCTCGTCGCCAGGGAAAGCACCAGCAGCATGAAGCCGCGGGTCATATCGGCTTTCTTTTCTTCTTTTTCGTGCTCCATGCTTTCCCGTATCATGCGCGCGCCTACGAACGCCAGCAGCCCGAAAGCCAGCCAGTGGTCATAGCCCGAAATAAGTTCAACGACGGTTCTCCCGGCAAGCCAGCCCAAAAAAGTCATCAACGCCTGGAAACTGCCGAAGCTCAGCGCCACCCGCAGAATTTGCGCCCGGGTCGGCTTCTTTAACGCGATGCTGCTGCTTACTGCCACCGCAAAACAGTCCGCAGAAAGTCCCAGGGCAATTAAAAACACCGAAACCAGGTTTCCCATTGAATCAAGTATGCCATAAACTTCAAACTTCAGGCAAAATCCTGGGTCGCTTGTTGGGTCATGGTTTACGTAGTTGCGCAACTGCGTATTTGCTCGCAGCTACAAACTTTTAATACCCTCCCGCACTGTACTATAATCTAACATTGCTGATTTAAGGAGGACACTACACTTTGATTACTTCTCAAGAGTACAAAAAAAGGCTCATGAAGCTGCGCCGCAACGTCTACATGGACGGACAGCTCATCAGCCGTGACGACCCCCGTCTGGAGGGCGCCGCCAACTGCATCGCCAAGACCTATGACGTCATGAGCGACCCCGATTTCAAGGACTATGAGGACATCCTCACCGCTACTTCGCATCTCACCGGCAAGAAAATCAGCCGCTTCTGCCACATCCACCAGAGCATCACCGACCTGCTCGCCAAGCAGAAAGCGACCCGGCTCGTTTCCCACCAGGTCGGCGGCTGCATCCAGCGCTGCATGGGCATCGATTCGACGAACGCCAACTCGGTAGCGAGCTGGGAAGCCGACCAGAAATACGGCACGGAATATAACAAGCGGTTCCTGAACTGGCTGCGCGATTTCCAGGAGAACGACCGCTCCGCCTGCTGCGCCCAGACCGATGTGAAGGGCAACCGCCCCCAGCGCCCCGGCGAGCAGCTCGACCCCGATGTCTACGTGCACCGCGTCGAAACCCTCAGCGACGGCATCGTCATCCGCGGCGCCAAGGTGCACAACTCCAACTCTTCTGTCGTGGAATGGATTCCCGTCATCCCCACCCGCCGCCTCGTTGAGGATGAAAAAGACTGGGCAGTCTCCTGCATGGTGCCCGCCGATGACCCCAACGTGAAGCTGGTGGTCAGCGCCACGCGCTTCGGCGGACATAAAGACCTGGGGCAGCCCGGACCCTACGGCACCGCAGACTCCCTGACCGTGTTCGATAACGTCTTCGTGCCCTGGGAGCACGTTTTCCTCAACGGCGAATACGATATCGGCGGGCGTCTCGCCCTGCTCTTCGCGTTATACCACCGCCACAGCTACACCGGCTGCAAGCCCGCCATGACCGATGTGCTCATGGGAGCAGTCGCTTTGATGGCGGAATGCAACGGCATCGAGGGCAAGTCGCACGTTCAGGAGCGCCTGGCGGACATGATTTGCACCTCCGAGCTGTGCTATGGCACCGGCATCGCCGCGGGCATCAACGGCACCCGCTCCGGCTCCGGCACGTTTATCCCGGATATTGTTTTCTGCAATGCCAGCCGCAGGCACGCCGGCATGAACATCTACCACGAGTTCGATGCACTGGCGGACGTCGCGGGCGGCATGCCCGCCACCCTGCCCCTCGAAGGCGACTGGCTCAGCGAGGAGACGAAGAAGTTCGTGGAAAAGTACATGACGCGCAATCCCAAAGTTTCCGCGGAAGACCAGCACCGCGCTTTCCGCTGGGTGCAGGACATCTCCTGCTCCGAGTTCGCGGGAGTTTCCCAATACGCCGGCGTCCACGGCGGCGGCTCGCCCCGGATGGAGCAGATTGCCATCCTGAACAGCTATGACGTGGAGCGGGTGAAGAACATCGCCAAGAGACTGGCGGGCATCCCGGTAAAGGAAAAATACACCTTCGACCGCCTGGGGAAGATGCCTGTAAAATAATATCCCAGATACCATAATCTAACTTTTTGACCTCCTGTCCGTTATATATAGGGAAAGAGTGTGGCGGACAGGAGGTCTTATTATGGTGGGGGCAAGACTCTTTGTAGCAATCGTGGTTCCGGGCTTGGCAGCCCTTTCCCGGGCGGGTTCTGAATCGGCAAATACGGCTCGGACGGCAACCAAACAGTATACGCTGGAAGAAAGCAAATCAATCGCGGAAGCATTTCTCGTAGAGAAAGCCGTCACAACGTACATCGGCACCCGCGAATCGCTTAAACTGGTGAGCGTCGCCGCGCTGGCGGACCGTTCCCGGAAACTCGCTTTTACGTTTGAATATGACAGCCGGGAAAACGAATCCGAAGCGATTCCGCACCGCGCCGTAATCGTCACGGAGCAAGGCAAGGTGATTTCGGCGGCGCTGGACGGCAAATGGGACATGCTGCGGCAAAAGAAGCTTTAACGTCTATTTAAAAAAGACCTCTCCTGTTTAAGGGAGAGGTCGAAGTGACGGCAATGACACTCTCTCCTTCTTCGGGAGACAGTGTTTAGTATCGTCTTCGGCGGCGAGGGCTTACTCTTCCTCGATGCCCAGTTCCTTGATATAATCGATGGCGTCCTGGACAGTGACTATCTTCTCCGCGGCTTCATCGGGGATTTCAATCTTCTTCGCCGGGGTGCTGAATGCCTCTTCCAGCGCCATGATGAGCTCTACGAGGTCCAGAGAATCCGCGCCTAAGTCTTCCACAAAGCTAGCGGTGGGCAGGACATCCTTTTCATCGACGCCGAGCTGCTCCACGACTATACCCTTAATTTTATCAAAGATTGTCGCCACGTTGTTCCTCCCTTTCAGACCCTATCTGCGGGCGATTGTGCTCACAGAACCCAGAACACCATTAATAAAGCGGGGCGAACTATCGCCCCCATATTGTTTCGCCAGCTCTACAGCCTCGTTGATGGCTACTTTTACCGGTACTTCATTATCAAATATTATCTCAAAGATTGCAAGTCGCAGGATGTTGCGGTCGATGACCGGTATTTGCTCCAGCGGCCACGCAGGCGCATATTTCTTAATGCTGGCATCTATCTCAGTCCGGTTCTGCACCACCCCTTCCAGCAGTTCTTTAGCGAAAGCGACGACTTCCTCGGACTGCTCATCGTCTTCCAGCAGGCGGCGCAGCACTGTGACGGCATCGTGCCTGGTGGCATCGAACTCATACAGCGCCTGCAGGGCTATTTCACGGGCTTTTCTTCGGGCACCGGTCATCATAATACTCCAGCGTAAATTATATCATACCTCAGGCAGCTTGACACCCTGCGGAAATAATTGTTACACTGAAATTTGTTCTTGAATCAAGCGCGCGGCAAAACGGACGTAATTTGAAAAAAATCGGTATTCTGTACCACCCCAAAGTGGCAGCGACCCAGGCAAAAGCCCGTGAAGTGCAGGCTTTCCTGGAATCCCGGGGCGTGTCCGTCTGGCACTGTTCCTCATGGGAAACCGACGAGGCGCGTACTAAGCTGGACAACACCGACCTCATTTTGACCGTGGGCGGCGACGGCACCATCCTGCGTGCGGCGCAGGTCGTCCTGCCCGGGAACATACCCATCACCGGCATCAACATGGGCAACCTGGGTTTTATGACCGAACTTAGCGCTGCTGAAGCGCTGGAGAAACTGCCCCTGCTGCTCGCCGGGCAAGGGCGGCTCGATGAGCGCGCCATGCTCCAGGCAGAATACGGCGCGGGTAAAGAAGCACAGGTCTTTCACGCCTTGAACGATGTTGTGGTTGCGCGCGGCGCTATCGCCAGGGTGATTCACGTCGAAACGAGCGTCGACGGCGAGCCGCTCAACAAGTACAAGGCGGATGCCGTTATCGTGGCGACCGCCACGGGCAGCACCGGCTATGCCTTCGCCGCCGGGGGACCGGTCGTCTATCCCCGGTCGCCGGACTTCCTCGTAGTACCCGTCGCGCCGCATCTCGGTCTGCGTTACAGCGTCGTGCTGCCGCAATCGGCTGTTGTCACGATGCGTATCGGCACGCTGCACCCGGCCACGTTAAGCGTTGATGGTCAGGTCAATCTCGCCCTGGCAAACGGTGACGCCGTGACCGTACGCCGCAGCCCGCACATCGTCCGCTTCTTGCGGCTCAGCCGCGAGACTGAATATTATCGTTCCCTCAAGGGGAAATTAACAGGAAAACAGGAATGAGTAAAGTAGAAAAAGCCACCCTCCAGGACGTCGCCCAGATGCACCAGCTGATAAACTCCTTCGCCGACCGGGGCGAAATGCTGGCACGCCCGCTGAGCGAGCTATACGAGTATATCCGCGATTTCTTCGTCATCAGGCAGAACGGAAAGATTATCGGCTGCGCCGCCCTGCATATCAGCTGGAGCGACCTCGCGGAGATACGCTCGGTAGCGGTCTCCGAGGACGTCCGCAAGCAGGGCTATGGCGCTAAACTGGTGGAAGCCTGCCTCAAGGAAGCCCAGGTGCTGGGCATCCCCACCATCTTCCTTTTTACTTACCGTCCGGACTTCTTCCGCAAATGCGGCTTTACCGATATTGATAAAGCGGAGTTGCCCCGCAAGGTCTGGACGGACTGCTTCCGCTGTCCCAAGTTCCCCAACTGTGACGAAGTGGCGCTGGTTTACCGCGCCGAAACGCCGGTGAACAATGGCTGAAGAAAAGAGGCTTTCCAGCAGACGCATTTACGAAGGACGCGCCATCAATTTACGCGTGGATACCGTGGAGAAGCCCGGCGGGCAGCAGACCACGCGTGATATCGTAGAGCACGCCGACTGCATCGCGGTGATTCCCCTGGATGACGAGGACAACATCCTGCTGGTCAGGCAGTACCGCACGCCGGTCGGCAAGAAGCTTCTCGAGATTCCCGCGGGCGGCATCGAACCCGGGGAAGACCCTGAGACCGCGGTACGCCGCGAGATGCAGGAGGAGACCGGCTACTATCCCCAGAAAGTGGAGCGTCTGGGCGGCTACTATTCCGCGCCGGGCTATTCCACCGAATATCTCTATCTTTTCCTGGCTACGGGTCTCAAGGCAAGCAAGCTGTTCGCGGAAGATACCGATGAGATTGAAGTAGTGCGTGTCCCCGCTGGGGAAATCCGCAACATGATACTCTGCGGTGACATCGACGATTCCAAGAGCGTGGCGGGGCTGTTCACCTATCTGGAAAAGCGCAAAGCACAGGGCTGCTAATCTCAAAAGACCCTCTCCCTCGATGGGAGAGGCGAGGTGAGGGTGAACTAACAGCCATGCTGCCCCGCACTCTAATCTCTCCCACTAAGGACTAAAGGTAACAGTCACTGTACTTTTGTCGAGAAGAAAGAGTTGATTCCGGCAGTGCAGCAACCTTGGTTTCTCAAACTCAGGCTAAACTAAACCTGCACTTTGTTGCTCCTGATTTTCCATATTGAGAATCCGAGCAGAAGCAAAGCTATTGGTGCTAAAAATATACCTATGCTGAAAATACTCAACGCTGAAAATAATATGAGGAGTATTGCCGCCAGTGTTAAGACCTTCCACCGCTCCTTGCCTTCTAGGAATATTCCCATTAAGACCAAAGCTACAAACAGTCCTCCAGCGATCCCCAGTAGAATATAAGAGGAATTTATGTTGCTTGGCTGCGTGACGTAGGTTTCTTCCCCCTGCCTACCCAGTCCCAGTAACAGCAAAACTATCAGAGCAAAGCACGCCAGTGTAAAAATCGCAATTGCCGTGCGTATTTTCATCTTATCCCTCCTCTCTGCAAAAAAGGATATACCGTACGAACCAGAGATACAACAACTACTTTTTCAATCAATAACGCAGAGTAGTTCTAATCTCCCGCAGGGGGAGAGAGGATTTCGAGCCTTCCGGTTTAGCCCATGCCGTTATCGAGCTGGCGCCCGCCCAGCAGGTGCATGTGTAAATGAGGGACTACCTGGCCACCCTCTTTCCCCGAGTTAATCACGATGCGGTAGCCGCTTTCGGCAATACCGCCGTTTCTTGCCAGCTCGTTGGCAATTTTCACCATGTGCCCCACGAGTACGGACTCATTATCAGGAAGCTGCGCCAGAGAAGCGATATGTTTTTTCGGCACGATGAGGACATGGGTGGGCGCGGTGGGGTTGATGTCCGGAAATGCAACAACTTTCTCATCCTGGTAGAGGATTTTGGCGGGAATTACTCCCGCGACTATCTTGCAGAATACGCAGTCCATGTCCTTACCTTCCTTTGCGGTATTTGCGCTGGTTCGATTCGTACAAGTCCACGCCGTAACAGTCGCCGGCGACGACCGCCGGAAAATCCACCACTTCCAGCCGGGTGACAGCCTCGGCGCCAAGGTCGGCATAAGCAATGACTTCCGCCGACCGGACGGAACGTGCCAGCAATGCCCCCACACCGCCTGTAGTGGCAAAATAGACCGTCTGATGTTGTTTTAAGCCCGCTAGTACTTCCGGGTTACGGTTGCCCTTCCCAATGACCGCACGGATGCCGCCGGCAAATAAACGCAAAGCATATTTGTCCATGCGGCTGCTGGTGGTCGGTCCGGCAGCTCCGATAACCTGCCCTTGCCGCGCCGGAGAGGGACCCATGTAATAAATCGTCTGCCCCTTCAAATCGAAAGGCGGCGGCTCATTCCTGTCCAGAGCCTGGATAATCCTTTTATGAGCGGCGTCGCGGGCGGTATAGATGACGCCGGAAATCAGCACGGCCATTCCGGCATGCATTTTTGAAATAGTCGCAGCGTCCAGCGGCGAAGTAATATGCAGCGCGTCCATGACTAAATCACCGCCTCCTTGTGCCGGGCGCTGTGGCATTGCAGGTTGACCGCCACCGGCAGGCTGGCGATATGGGCAGGCCTCGCTTCAACGTGCACGGCGAGAGCGGTGATTCTGCCGCCGTAACCCATGGGGCCGATACCGAGGTCGTTTATACGAGTTAATATTTCTTTTTCCAGCGCGGCAATCTCGGGGTCGGGACTGGGTGCGCCGATGCGCCGCAGCAGTGCTTGTTTCGCCAGCAGCATCACCATGTCCGAAGTACCGCCGATGCCCACGCCGACAATCACCGGCGGGCAGGGCTTCGCCGAGGCATCCGCGACCGCGCTCACGACAAAATCGATAATTCCCTCTTTGCCGTCGTTCGGCTTGAGCATCGCCAGCCGACTCATATTCTCGGCGCCGCCGCCCTTGGGCAGCGCGGTAATTTTGAGTTTATCGCCGGGGACGATGGAGATATGAATGACCGGCGGGGTGTTATCGCCGGTGTTGGTGCGCGCCGAGAAAGGCTGGTTCACGATAGACTTGCGCAAGTAGCCTTCGCGGTAGCCCTGACTGACGCCATCAGTAATCGCTTGACACAGGTCGCCGCCGGCAACATGGGCGTCCTGCCCGAGTTCCAGGAAGACCACGGCAGTGCCGCAGTCCTGGCACAGCGGGACTCTATCTTCGGCGGCGATACGGGCATTCTCGATTATCTGGCGGAGGACTTCTTTGCCCAGCGGCGATTCTTCGGTCTGATGAGCCTTATTGAGTGCTGCCAGCACATCTTCTTCAAGACTATAGTTCGCCTCTTCAAATAATCGGGCGACAACCTGAACGATGGTACTTGCCTGTATTTCCCTCAATTTTGCAGACCTCCCGGCGGTCATTCGCCGTCAGCGATAAGCCGGCGGAGGGCGACCATCATTTCCGGGGCATCTATCTTCATCGGGCAGCGCACCTTGCAACGCCCGCAGGTCAGGCAGGTATAGGCAATCGCGGCGGCTTTTTCCTTGTCTTTATCAATCATGCCCGCCCAGACCGCGCCGTTGGCGGCAAAGTATTTATCGCCGAAGTGACCGGCAGTCACCGCAAAGACCGGGCACTCGTAGAGGCAGCCGCCGCAGCGCAGGCAAAACAGAGCCTGACGCAGAATCGGATGCTTCTCCAGTTCGGACCTGCCGCCGTCCAGAAAGACGACGTGCATCTCTTTCGGACCGTGCGCGCCGTAGGTGGTGACCTTTTCAATGTCGCCGGTCTTGCTGGGACCGGAGACCAGGCTGACATAAGAAGGCACGCCGTAGTTGGCGTAGCGCCAGGTGACCTCGCTGACCTTGTAGGCATCGCTCAGCGTAGGCACGAGTTTTTCCATGCCGATTAGCGCGATGTGCACCGACGGAGCACTCGTCGAAAGGCGCACGTTGCCTTCGTTTTCAATCATAAACAGAGTGCCGGTTTCCGCCGCGACCACGTTGGCGCCGCTGATGCCGATATCCGCCGCAAAGAATTTTTCACGGAGCAGCTTGCGCGCGGTGGCGACCAGTTGCGTAATATCCGGCGGCAGTTCTTCGCCGGTCAGGCGGGAAAACAGGCGCGCCACATCTTCCTTGGGGACGTGGATGGCAGGCGAGAGGATGTGCAGGGGCTTCGATTCCAGCTTCTGCACGATAAACTCGCCGAGGTCGGTCTCATACACCTCATTTCCAACGTGTTCGAGGTGTTCCCGCAGACCGATTTCATCGCAAGTCATGCTCTTGCCCTTGACGATGAGCTTGTTCGTGCCCACCAGCTTTTCTATAATGCTCAGAGCTTCCGCGTTGGTATTCGCGATATAGGCTTTGCCGTGGTTTTCCTCGATGGCGGCGCTGGCTTCCTCTGCGAGTTTGCGCATTTGCGCAATTGCGCTGCTTTTGATTTCCTGTACTTCTTCCGCCATTTTGATCGTATGCGGGAATTTCTTGAGGGCGTTAGCGGTATTGGCGCGGTAGCTCTTGATGGCGCGCGACAGCGCCAGGCTGATGCGCTCATCGTGAGCGGCGGTCATGATTTCTTTCTTATAATCGCTGAATGTTGACATAACTATAGCCCCATCGCCATTGCTACGACCTGCGCCAGGTCGAGGACTTCAATATCGCTCTTTAATTCCTTTAGCCCTTCTTTGAGCTGCATGATGCAGCCCGGGCAATTCGTCACGATAATCTGCGCTCCGGTCGCCGCCAGTTCCCGGGCGCGGTTGGTGGCAAGCTGCTGGCTCAGTTCCGGAAAGACGGCTTCAAAACCGCCGCCGCCGCCGCAGCAGGTCGCCCATTGGCCTTTCGCGTGGTCCGGCTCGACGAGTTCCATTCCCTCGACGGCTCGCAAAATCCGGCGCGGCTCTTCAATCAGACCGAGATAGCGCGCCAGTTGACAGGGGTCATGATAAGTGACCTTCACTTGGCGCGGGAATTTCAAGTCAAGAGAGGCTGCGTTTTCAGCGATTATCTCGACGAAATGCTTTACTTTTATGTCAAATCCGGGAACCGCTTTGGGGAGCAGGTCGCGCAGCGCGTAGGTGCAGGATGGCACCATTCCGATAATCTGTTTCACGCCGAAAGACTGAAGCTGTTTACAGGTCTGTTGCGCATGAGCGGTAAAGTCCTTTTCCAGACCGGCATAATGCAGCAGCGCCCCGCAGCAAGGCTCATCTTCCGCGAGGTAACCGAATGTGACGCCCAGTTTTTGCAGCACCCTGACCGCCGCGACCAGCGGAGAAAGCTCCTCAGTGCCGCCCTTGACCGCTACCTTGCGATAGATCCCGGCGAGGTCGATGCCCAGCTTCTTCTGGAAACCCGCCAGGCGCATCGGCAGTTCCGAGCCGACGGCGCTCTTGTCCATGCCCCGGATAAGCCCCATCAGCGATTCCAGTTCATCGCTGTACTGGTAGCCGCAGCCGGCGAAGAAAACGGTCTCTGCACGGCGGGGCAGATTCAACCCCTCCGCCCATTTGGCACCCTGTTTTTTGGAAGCGCCAAGGATGTTGTCTTTAGCGGTAATATTGCCGGCGATGTATTGCAGTCCCGGCGGTACCAGGCTTTTAGTCTCTTTGTCCATCTACTTTCTACGCAGTTGCGCAATTACGTAATTGCGCTGCTACTTCTCTATTTTCCAGTCACCATTTCTAATTTTACGCTGAACCGCATCATTACGCCAGTTTTGCGATGACGGCGTCCGCCACCTGTTTCGTCCCTACTGCCGCAGCTTCCTTGCCGGGCGGCTTCATGTCATAGGTGACATTCCTGCCTTCGGCAACGACGGCGGCAATAGCTCTCTCCAGACGGTCGGCGGCAGTCCCCTCGCCGAGGTGCCGCAGCATCAGCACTCCTGATAGCATCAAAGCCATCGGATTGACCTTATTCTGACCGGCGTATTTCGGCGCGCTGCCGTGCGTAGGTTCAAAGACCGCCACCCCTTCGCCGATGTTGGCGCCGGGCGCCATGCCCAGACCGCCCACCAGTCCGGCGCAAAGGTCGGAGATAATATCACCGTAGAGGTTGGGCAGCACCAGCACATCATATTCCTGCGGATTCTTGACCAACTGCATCGCCAGGTTGTCCACCAGGCGGTCTTCAAAAGGTATATCCGGATACTCTTTAGCCACTTTCCGCGCCGTCGCCAAGAACAGTCCGTCAGAGAATTTCATGATGTTGGCTTTGTGCACGGCGGTGACTTTAGTCCGCTGATACTTACGGGCATAATCGAAGGCGTACTTTACGATGCGCCGGCTGTTGGTCTCAGAAATGACTTTGATACTGATACCGGCATCACTACCGATTTTCGACTTCTTCGCTTCGTTGATGTATTTGATAATTCCGGTGGTCTCGGCGGTGCCGCGCTCGAACTCGATGCCCGCATAGAGGTCTTCGATATTCTCCCGCACCACGACGATATCCACGTCCTTATACAGCGAGGGCACGCCGGGATACGTTTTACACGGGCGCAGACAGGCATAAAGCCCCAGCTCTTTACGGAGGGCGACGTTAACACTGCGGAACCCCGTACCGATGGGCGTGGTGACCGGCCCCTTGAGAGCGATTTTGTTGCGGCGGATGGACTGCAGCGCCTCTTCCGGCAGCGGCGTGCCGTATTGCGCCATGACGCCCGCGCCCACCTGAGCCACCTCCCACTCGAAGGCAACGCCGGTGGCTTCCAGCACGCGCCGTGCCGCCTCGGTCACCTCTGGACCGATGCCGTCGCCGGGGAGAAGTGTTACTTTATAGGTCATAGTTTGTTCACCACAAATGAGACTTTCATTGTCATCCTGAGCAGAGCCAAGGATCCGTTTACTGTCACGGATTCTTCGGTCGCTGCGCTCCCTCAGAATGACAATGCTTTCATAGTTTGAAATCGCCGTGTTTCTGGATATAGGGAATCAGACCGCCTTCGTCCAGGATTTTCAACATGGCTGCGGGAATCTTGCCGGCGGTCAACTTGCTGCCGTTTGTAACACCTTTGATGGCGCCGCTCGCCAGGTCGATTTCCAGCTCATCGCCGTCATTGATTTTATCCGGATCGCAAATCAGGACAGGCAGCGCCAGATTGATGGCATTCCGGAAGAAGATGCGGGCGACCGATTTCGCCAGCACAGCGCTGACGCCCGCCATTTTCATCACAAGCGGGGCGTGTTCCCGGCTGGAACCCAGTCCGAAGTTGCTGCCCGCCACCACGAAATCGCCCTTCTTTACTCGCGAGGCGAAGGTGGCATCGGCGTCTTCCAGCACGTGTTTCGCCAGTTCGGGAAGGTTGCTGCGCAAATGCGCATATCTGCCCGGAATAATATGGTCGGTGGAAATGCTGTCGCCGAACTTGAAGGCTTTTCCTTTTAGCATTTACATCACCTCCCGGGGGTCGGCAATCTCTCCGGCGAGCGCGGTTGCCGCGGCAGTCGCGGCGCTGGCGAGGTAGATGAATGATTTAGGATTACCCATGCGCCCCTGGAAATTGCGGTTGGCGGTCGAAAGGCACGATTCGGCATCGCCGAGGACGCCCTGGTGCAGACCCAGGCACGGGCCGCAGCCCGGCGGCAGGATGATCGCCCCGGATTCCACCAGCGATTGGATATAGCCCGCTTTCATCGCCCGGAGCAGGATGCTGCGGGAAGCAGGTCCGACGACCAGCCGGATGCCCCTGGCGACCTTCTTGCCCTTAAGAATTCCGGCGGCTACTTTTAAATCTTCGAGGCGGCCGTTGGTGCAGGTGCCGATAACGACCTGCTGCACCTTCGTTCCTTTGAGATTGGCAACAGCTGCGGTGTGGTCTACGGTATGCGGCTGGGAAACGGTCGGCTCCAGCTTACCCAGGTTTATTTTAATTATCTTTTCATAGACGGCATCGGCATCGGGAGCGACAGGCTGGTAGTCCCCTTCTCTGCCTTGCGCCGCCAGATAGGCTTTCGTCTTTTCATTGGCGGGGAACAGTCCCACCTTGGCGCCCGCTTCCACTGCCATGTTGGCGATAGTGAGCCGCTCGGACACGGGCATACGGTCGACTCCGGCGCCGCCGAACTCCAGCGACTTGTACGAAGCGCCGTCCGCACCAATCTGCCCGATGAGGTGCAATATCAAATCCTTGGCAAAGACGCCCTTCGGGAAACGTCCCGCAACTTCAACTTTAATGGTCTCCGGTACGCGGAACCAGGTCTTGCCTAAACCCATCGCCACGGCGACATCGGAAGACCCCATGCCGGTAGCGAACGCCCCCAGACCGCCGGCGGTCACTGTATGGGAATCCGCGCCCACAATCACATCGCCGGGACGGGCATATTTCTCGGCGACCAGCTGGTGGCAGACGCCTTCGCCCGCTTCGGAAAGGACTGCCCCGGTCTGCCGGGCAAAGTCCCGCAGCAGCAGGTGGTCGTTGGAAAGGGCGCTGTTCGGGCTCGGCGCGGCATGGTCGATGAACAATATTGTTTTTTCGGGGTGCGCCAGCTTTTTGAAACTGCTCGCCTGGAACTGGCGGACGGTAAGCGGTCCGGTGGTGTCCTGCACAAAGGCTAAATCCACCGCCGCAATGACGATATCGCCGGCATGTGCATCCGTGCCGGATTTAACACTCAGGATTTTTTCCGCTATTGTTTTACCCATAACACTTCCATCATTTTAGCGCAGTTGCGCAACTGCGTAATTGCTACATCGGGATATTGCCGTGCTTTCGCGGCGAACGGCTCGTCTGTTTGCTTTGCAGCGCTTCCAGCGCGGCGATAATCCGGGGCCGGCTCTCGCGCGGCTGAATGACCACATTGATATAGCCCTGCCGCGCCGCGATGTACGGGTTATAGAGCAGGTCGCGGTACTCGGCGATTTTCTCCTTGCGCTTGGCGGCGGGGTCGGCAGCCGCCTGGATTTCCGCGCGGTGTATGATAGCGGCGGCGCCCTCGGCGCCCATGACGGCAATCTCCGCCTGCGGCCAGGCTAGAGTATAATCGGCGCCCAGGCTCTGGCTGCACATGGCGATGTACGCCCCGCCGTAAGCCTTGCGCGTAATCAGCGTAATTTTGGGCACGGTGGCTTCCGAGTAGCACCAGAGCAACTTCGCGCCGTGCCGGATGATGCCGCCCCATTCCTGGTGGCTGCCGGGCAGGTAGCCGGGGACATCGGTCAGGGTCAGCAGCGGGATATTGAAAGCATCGCAGAAGCGGATGAAGCGGGTCGCCTTGTCCGCGGCGTTGATATCGAGGCAGCCGGCAAGGTACATCGGCTGGTTGGCGATAATGCCCACGGCATGCCCGTTCAGGCGCGCGAAGCAGGTAATCAGGTTCTGAGCATACTTGCTCGCCGGTTCGAGGAATTCGCCGTTGTCCACGATGGCGTAGATGACCTCTTTCATGTTATAGCTCTGCTGGGCGCTCTCCGGGATAATCGTATCGAGCCGGGCTTCGGTGCGCTCCGCCGAGTCGGTGGGTTTTTCATATTTCGGCTTGTCTTCGCAACTGGAAGGCAGGTAGCCGAGCAGCCGCTTGATTTCGGTAATCGTCTGTTCGTCGTTATCGCAGATAAACTGCGCCACGCCGCTCTTGGTAAAATGGGTCAGCGCGCCGCCCAGTTCTTCATCGCCGATTTCTTCACCGGTCACCGTCTTGACGACGTTGGGGCCGGTAATGTACATATAGCTGGTCTTTTTGACCATGAAAACAAAATCGGTCATGGCGGGAGAGTAGACCGCACCGCCCGCCGCCGGACCCATGATAGCGGAAATCTGGGGAATCAGCCCGGACGCCGCGGAGTTGCGGAAAAATATCTTGCCGTAGCCATCGAGGGCGTTGACGCCTTCCTGGATGCGCGCGCCGCCGCTGTCAATCAAGCCGATAACGGGCGCTTTGATGCTCATGGCGAAGTCCATGATTTTGGCGATTTTCCTGGCGTGCATTTCGCCGAGGGTGCCGCCGCGTGCGGTGAAGTCCTGGGCGAAGGCACAGGCGGGACGCCCGTTGACCTTGCCGTAGCCGGTTATGACGCCATCGGCGGGAATATAGGTCTTTTCCATGCCGAAGCTCGTGCTGCGGTGTTCGACGAAGGCATCCATCTCCTGAAAGGTACCCGCATCGAAAAGGAGATTCAGCCGTTCCCGGGCAGTCAGCTTGCCGGAATCGTGCTGCGCCTTGATGCGCTCTTCGCCGCCGCCGGCTTTGATTTGTGCTTCCAGTTTCGCCAGTTTTTCCAGTTTATTATCCATAGTTACTCCTGTTGGTGAATCTGGGAACAACTTCATCATAGCATACCCTCAAAAGGCGGGCAAATGGGGTATTTTACATGCCGCTCCAAGGTGCTACAATGGGTAAGTTTGGGGGGGTTATTGATGGATACCACACTTCCCGCGACCCGCTGCGGGAACCTGGAATTACGCTGGGGCTCACGCACCTATGTCATGGGCATCTGCAACCTCAGTCCGGATTCCTTCTCCGGCGACGGGCTGGGCAATGATGTCGAAGCGGCGGTTGCCCAGGCAAAACGGCAGGTCGCAGAGGGGGCGGATATTATAGATGTCGGCGGGGAGTCCAGCAAACCCGGCACGCAGCCGCTTTCCGCTGACGGTATTGCCAGAGAACTGGCGCTGATTATCCCGGTTATCGAAAGGCTCGCCCGCGAGTTGACCGTGCCTGTCAGCGTGGATACTTACAAATCGGAGGTTGCGCGCCGGGCGGTGGCGGCGGGCGCTGCTATGATTAACGATATCTGGGGCGCGCAATGGGATGCCCGGATTGCCGCAGTCTCCGCCGAAGCAGGTGTCCCCATTATCCTGATGAGCAACCAGCGCAACGCCCCTGCCAACGGCGATATCATGGCTGCCGTCATCGCATACCTGGAGAAAAGCATCGGCATCGCCCATAAGGCAGGAGTATCGCCGGAAAACATCATTATCGATCCCGGCGTGGGTTTCGGCAAGACGGTTGCGCAGAACCTGGAAATTATCCGCCGGCTGGCGGAGCTCAAACCGCTGGGCAAACCTATTCTGCTCGGCACTTCGCGCAAATCATCTATCGGCGCGGTGCTGGACCTGCCCGCCGACCAGCGTGTCGAGGGTACCGCCGCGACGGTAGCCATCGGCGTTGCCAACGGCGCGGATATCGTCCGGGTGCATGACGTGAAAGAAATGGTGCGGGTCAGCCGCATGAGCGATGCGATTGTACGAGGGAGGTATATTCATGGCTGAAGCAATGACTGTTTATCTGGGGTTCGGTTCCAACCTGGGCGACCGCCAGGATAATCTCAAAAAGGCGGTTGAGTACCTGGGAGAAAGGCTGCGCCTGGGCAAGGTGTCCTCTGTCTATGATACCGATCCGCTCGGCGATACCGACCAGCCCCGGTTCCTGAACATGGTCTGCGAGGTTTCTACCACGCTGCCGCCCGACGGGTTGCTGGCGACGGTCAAGGGCATTGAAAGCAAGATGGGACGCACCGGCAAATCGGGTATGCCCCGCCCTATCGATATCGACATTCTTCTCTACGGGAACATGGTCTACAACACGCCGCAATTGACCATTCCCCACCCCCGCATGCACGAGCGAGCGTTCGTGCTGGTGCCCCTCGCCGAGATAGCCCCCGATGTGATCCATCCGGTCAAGAACAAGACCATCAAGCAGATGCTGAAAGGACTGAAGGAAGTCCAGGGCGTGCTGCGCTGGAAAGAGGAGGCATGATATGTACGAAATAGCCGTGGAGAGACATTTCGATGCCGCCCACTTTCTGCGCGGCTACCAGGGGAAGTGCGAGGCGCTGCACGGACACCGCTTCAAGGTGGTGGCGAAAATCCGCGCTACGGCGCTGGACGACATCGGGCTGGCATTCGATTTCACCGAGCTCAAGCGGCTGCTCGATACGATACTGGTCAAATACGACCATACCTGCGTCAATGACGTGCCGCCTTTTGACGAGCTAAATCCTTCCTCCGAGAACATGGCTGCTAATATCTACGAGGCGCTGCAACTCAAGCTGGCGGGCGCGCCGGTCTCACTTGCCTCGATAGAGGTGTGGGAATCGCCCCAGACGGCGGTCACCTATACGCCGGACCGGGTATAAAATCCCGCTCCAAATCTCCTTTTCAAACGGTAGACAGAGTATGTTGCGCTGTTGCGCATTTGCGTAGTTGCGCTTAAGGTGAACGCTTGTATTTGCATGGTTCAAAGCTTTGGCGGTAAAATCAAGAAGGTTGACCTGCTGCGAGAAGCAATATGGTTAATGTGCCGGTACTGGTATTAAATCAGAACTATGAACCGCTGACAATCTGCCGCGCCCGCCGTGCCGTGGTGCTCGTCTTCGAGGGCAAGGCAGAGATGCTGGAAAACGGCGTGGGCGTCATTCACACTCCGCAGGAAACCTTCCCGCTGCCCTCCGTCATCCGGCTGGACTATTTTATCAAGCGCCCGCACCGCCGCAAGAAATTGACCCGCTTCGAGATATTTAACCGCGACCGCTACACCTGCCAGTATTGCGGCAAGCCTTCACGGCAGCTCACCCTGGATCATGTCATGCCGCGCTACCGCGGCGGCCCGCATACCTGGGAAAACGTGGTCAGCGCGTGTGTCGCCTGCAACCGCCATAAAGCCGGCAGAACGCCGCAGGAGGCTAACATGAAACTGCTGAGTGAACCGGCGGCGCCCGGGAACGGTCACTCGCTGTTCAATATCCCCTATCACTATCTGCAGACCCGCGACGAATGGCGCAAGTACCTGCTGCAATAGAACGCGCTGCGGGGAACTCTACTGCTTTTTCTCTTCGCTATTGAGATGCCCCGGTCTTGGATTCACCCTCGCTGCCGGTCTTGCCACATCACCTTGAACGGGCGGACTTATTGTAATCTCAGTTAACGGCAGTTCCACAGTCGCTTCACTGTCCAGTTCGACCATGACGGTCTCTTTCAGGGGATTGGAGCCGACTACCGTGGCATCGCCGCTCTTGGTATGCACCCGGGTGCCGTTACGCGGCACCTTCTGCTTCGCGGCGCGGTACTGCTCGTTTTCGTAGCCCAGGCAGCACATTAGCCGCCCGCAAATGCCGGAAATCTTCATCGGGTTAAGGGGAAGGTCTTGCTCTTTCGCCATGCGGATTGAGACCGGGGCGAACTCATCGAGGAAAGCGGCGCAGCAGAGATGGCGTCCGCACCTGCCGTAGCCGCCGACTAATTTGGCTTCATCCCGCGACCCGACCTGCCGGAGCTCTACCCGCACCTTGAGACGGTTGTTCAACTGCCGGACAAGCTCGCGGAAGTCGACCCGGTCCTCGGCGCTGAACAGAAAGGTGACGCGGTTGCCTTCCAGGTTATATTCGGCGGTGAGCAGCTTCATCGGCAGCTGCAGTTCGCCAACCAGTTTGCCGCATTCCACCAAAGCTTCTTTCGCCTTGACTTCCAGTTCCTTCACCCGGGCGATATCTTCCGGCTCCGCCTTGCGCACTACCTGCTTTAACGGCTCATCGGTCTCTTCTAGGACAATCTGTGAAGGCGCCACGGCAACCTGGCCGGTCTCCTGACCCCGTCCTGTCGTCACTACGACGTAATCACCGGGCTTGAGGGCGATACCCGAGGGGTCGAAGAAATATATCTTACCCGCTTTACGGAAGCGGACACCGACAACTTCAGCCATATTTATGATTTAACAGCCGGCATATGCCCGCCGCTGTATTTCTCCTTTCCGGGCAGGTTCAGCATCAGCACTTCCAGCGCCAGTTGGGGATTGGCATTCTGCATCAGCTGTTCCCGGACAATCTGGATACTGCGGATGACGGATTTTATCTGCGATGGACTAAGGACATTCGCCAGTTCCGCCAGATTTTCCGATTGGTCTCTATTTATTATTATATCACGGCTGCCCAGGCTGACCAACAAAAGGTCGTGCCAGTAGTCCAGCCACAGGTCGAGAATGCCGTAGAGCGCGCCCCGGTTCTGGTTGAACAGGGTTGCTAACTGCGCCGCCTGGGCGAATCGTGCTTCCGGACTGCCCCGGATAATGCCCAGCAGGCGCTCCAACTCTGCATCACGCACCTGTAACAGGCTGTCCTCTGACGCGGCGGTCACCGCCCAGCCGAGACAACCGTGGCTCAGTCCGGCAAGCAGCCTGGCTTTTTCCGCAGGCACTTTCCAGCGTTCCACCAATACCGCTTCTATCCGCGCCACCGCCACAGGGAAAAGCTCCAGTTTCTGGCAGCGCGAAACCACGGTTGCGGGCAGGAGTTTTTCATTGGTGGCTAGCGGCAGGAACAGCACCCGTTCCGCCGGTTCTTCCAGCGTCTTGAGCAGGGAGTTGGCAGCTTCGTTGGAGAGCGATTCGGCGCCATCGATGATAAAGACCCGGTGTTTGCCCTCGAAAGGCGGCAGGCTGGCGGCGTGCTGCATGTCCCGTATCTGCTCGATGCCGATTTCCGCCCGCTGCTTGCCCTCGGCAGTGGTGCCGCCCAGCGCGATGACCTGGACATCGGCATGATGACCCGCTCTAATCTTGAGACAGGAAGGACATTCACCGCAGGGTGATTGCGCACTTGCGCAATTGAGCGCCTGCGCAACATCAAGCGCCAGCGTCATTTTACCGACATGCGGGGGACCGACGAGCAAATAGCCATGTGCCAGGCACTGCTTTTCGAGGCAGCGCTGCAAGAGCGTGACAATCTTATCCTGCCCGACTACCTGCCACAATAGACTGCTCCTTTTAATGTGCCGATTATACCGTCTCGCAGCGGGTCAAATCGGCGACGGTCTCCCGCCGGCGGATGAGCTTCGTCTTGCCGTCTTTTACCATCACGACCGCCGGTTTCATGGCGGCGTTGTAGTTGCTCGCCATGGGGATGCAGTATGCCCCGCAGGTCGCCACCGCTAAAACGTCGCCGGCGGCAATCTCCGGCAGGGGAATGTCTCTTATCAGGATATCGCCTGATTCGCAGTATTTGCCGGCAATCGTCACGACGGCGGTATCTTTGGCTGTGGCGCGGTTCGCCACTAACGCCTCGTGCTTGGCGCCGTATAGAGCCTGTCTGATATTATCGCCCATGCCGCCGTCCACGCAGACGTAGCAGCGGATGCCGGGAATATCTTTGATGGTGCCGACGCGATAGAGCGCCACCGCCGACCGCGCCACAATCGCCCGTCCCGGCTCGATGACGAGTCGCGGCGGGGTTAGCTTCAACTCGCGGCATTGGCGCGTGAGGGTCGCCGTCACAACCTCGGCATAGTCAGCAATGGGCGGCGGCGGGGCATCGATAACATACTGGGCAGCGTAGCCGCCCCCGATGTCCAGCTCCTTAGCTTCAAAACCGAGCTTCTTTTTCAACCCGGCGATAAAGTCGGTCATCACTTCGACGCCTTTCCGGAAAGGTTCGACCTCGAATATTGCCGAGCCGAGGTGGTAATGGATGCCGACCAGCTTCACATTACCCGCCTTCTGGGCGGCGGCAACCGCCTCTTCGCCCCGGGAGAGCGGGATACCGAACTTACTGTCAGTAATACCCGTTGTATTATACTGGTGGGTGTGCGGGTCGACGCCCGGGGAGATGCGCAGCAAAATATCCGGCGTGCGCTTCATATCGCGGGCGATGCCATTGAGCAGAGCAAGTTCCTGGAAGTTGTCCACCACAATACGCCCCACGCCCAGCTCAAGTGCCATTTTCAATTCCTCGGCGGACTTGTTGTTGCCGTGGAAATAGAGCCTTTCCATCGGGACGCCTACCGCGCGCGCGATTTCCATTTCGCCGCCGGAGACGACATCCAGTCCCAGCCCTTCTTCTTTGGCGATGCTCAGTATCGCCTTAAGCGCCACGGCTTTACTGGCATAAACCACGGTGGTATCCGCGTAGCGCTGCCCGAACTCTTTCTTGAATCCGGCGCACTGGCTTCGCAGACCCTTCTCGTCAAAGACATAAAGCGGCGTGCCGAACTCCTCAGCCAGCTGCACGGCATCGCAGCCGCCCAGCGTCAGGTGCCCCTGCGCATTGATATCGGCGGTAATGGGGAACAGAGGCAGTCTCGATACGGCGTTTTTTATGGTCATTTTTATGCCCTCACACGTCCTTCGTATAATGGAAACAGTTTTAATGTTACCAATGCTGCACCTTGAAGTCAATTGACACCTCTCTGTAATACAGTTACAATCCAATCAGGATGTTTTACCGCTCATAACGGGCGGTTTCTCTGAAAGGAACAGGATTGTACCGGAAAGTCACCCTGGCGAACGGACTGCGCCTCGTTACTGCTGCCATGCCTCACACCCACTCGGTAGCGGTGAATTTCTTTATCGGTACCGGCGCCCGCTATGAAACCGACCCCCAGGCGGGCGTCTCCCATTTCATCGAACATGTATGCTTCCGCGGTACGCCCACCCGCCCGACCAGCCGGGATATTTCCGAGGCTATCGAAGGCACTGGCGGCATGCTCAACGCCGCGACGGATAAGGAACTGACCGTCTACTGGTGCAAGGTGGCGAGCCCCCATCTCCCGCTCGCGCTGGAAGTCCTCGGCGATATGCTGCGGAACTCCCGCTTCGAACCGGAGGATATCGAGAAGGAACGCCAGGTCATTATCGAAGAAATCAACATGTGCAACGATTCCCCTTCGCAGCGCGTCGACCTGCTCAT
>JAQTVW010000013.1 GCA_028706655.1 Dehalococcoidales bacterium
TAGTACCCGGAGATGGCGGACAGATGCTGTTTGATAGATGACGGCGCACTACCAAGGTGCTCCAGTTGGTGACGGTATCTGATTACGTCGCTCTGATTTGCGTCACTCGGGTGCTTTGTAACGAATGAAAGGAACTGATTTAGCACAAGTCGGTATGCCTGTCTAGTGTGCGACGACCGTTTGTTGGCTACAAAGGCGCTCATACTTTCAATCCACGGGTCACTCTCAATATAGGAAACTATAGCCTGAGAATTGGCCGAAGACGGTAATATTTGTGTCAAGTTTCCCATCTGACTGTACGAAGAATGGTTGTCTTCGTGGTTCGCCTCTGGATTGATGCGGTACTCCTTTAGTTCAGCGCCGTAAGCCAAGATGAAGGCGTGTCTTATTAGGTCAGACGTTGTGCAGCATTCTTCGGACGCCTTTTTCTCAAGAAAGTCGCTCCATATCTTAGGAGCGCGAAACCATATTTGCACCTTAGTCTGATTATCACCACCTTTCCTCCCAGTGTTAGATGCTTTTTTGATAGCGGTCAAAGTAAAAACCTCCTTACAGTAATTCTTGCTCCCCTCGATGGGCAGAAGGGCTACCTTGTTATGTTAAAGTAAGGGATTAGAGATTGACTACATGACGTCATAGTGTTATACTTCAAACGGAGGTGGGAGAATGACAAGAAAGGCAAGGCTTGGTCTTTACCTTGAAGATGAGGAGATTAAGAAGCAAATCAAGATTGCCGCGGCTAGGAGGGGCATAAGCACCACGGCTTACTGTGCTGAGGCCATCCAAGAGCGTTTGCAAAAAGACGGGGAAATGGGCAATAAGGTCAGCAAAGATAGATTGGCTTTATTGTCCCGGATGGACAAACTCAGACAAGAGATTGGGCCTGTTGGTACGACTACGGCTGAACTTGTTGAAGAAGGTCGGCGGAGATAAGTACCGTGGAAGATCCGGAACTCACCGTCGTCGATGCCTCGGTAGTCTTGAAATGGCAGCTTGATGATGAGGATTGTGTTTCCCAGGCCACAGCACTCAGAGACGATTATTACGCACGAGGGGCTATCACCCTGATAGCCCCTCAGCTTTTACTTTACGAGGTAGTTAACGGGATAGCCACGGCCACAAGAAGGAAGCGACTCACCCCAGATAAAGCTATTGAGGCGATGGATAATCTTCTGGTGCTTGGTATTGAACTCAGGGAAGTGGAGCCACTCAAAGTTCTAGAAATGGCGCTCAGACACGACCTGGCAGCCTATGATGCTGCTTATCTTACCTTAGCTGAAGCTGAGAGCTGCGATTTATGGACCGGTGATAGAGCTTTTTACCAGGCAATAAAAGAGGAATCAAGCCATGTGAGGTGGATAGGGGATTATGCCAAAGAACTGTAAGCCTGGAACACGAAGGTAATAACATTACCATAATTGCTTACTCTGACTCCAGATAAGTCATCCGACCTATAGAGCAGTTTGCATGCGTAACAGGAAAGCAAGTAACTGTCATAGTCTTTGTGATATAATAGTTACGGCTGTGCCAATAGAGGCTTCGATTTGTTAAGTAACTCTCGTAACCTTGGGAGCAAGTCGGGGCGCAGAAAGTTCGATTTGAGTCCTGAGTGGCCAGCCAGTTTCAAGTCATCCCGTTCCATTCACTATCCGCATTTTCCCCTTTCTGCATTTTTATTTCGTTATTGTGCGCCAAATAGGTACAATTACGGATGGACTAGCCCTCTGACAGCATGCATACTGTAAGTATATAGATTGGCGGATTTCCGCACTTTAGAGTTATTTGTCGGAGGTGACCTATGTTGGAACGTACTATGATGCAGGACCTTTGGGGAGTCGTCAAAATATCCCGGAGCAATCGCGTTAAAAACTCTCTGCTGGAAATCGTCTGGAAACGCTATGCCCAAGGTGAAATATCCATCGAGCAGTACCATCAAATCAAGAAATACATGTCCCGGTAAATTGGATTGCCTCATATGAAAACCAATGAGCATCTAAGACAACGGGACGCCGCATGACCGATACTTACGGACAACTTCCTGCGGAACATCCGGGCATGAATCATGGCGAAAATGCTGCCCATGAAGCGAAAATGACCTCCGGTGCTCACCGGCACGACGGGGGTCATGCGAGTATGATCGCCGATTTCCGCCGGCGGTTCTGGGTATCGGTCGCGCTCACCATCCCCATATTAGTCCCGCCGCTGAATCAGCTTCTCAACATCACTGAATTAAATATTCTGCAGAATGCCTTCCTGTACTGGGCGTTGTCTTCGGGCGTGTACTTTTATGGCGGTTACCCTTTCTTGAAAGGCTTCTTCGATGAAATGAAGAAAGTCAGACCTGCCATGATGACCCTGATTGCGCTGGCAATTACCACCGCTTACGTTTACAGCAGCGCTGTGGTCTTCGGGCTGCGCGGCGAGCCGTTCTTCTGGGAACTTGCGACGCTGGTCGACATCATGCTATTAGGTCACTGGATTGAGATGCGCTCCATTATGGGAGCATCGCGGGCGCTGGAGGAACTGGCGCGATTGATGCCATCCGAGGCGCACATGCTGATGCCTGACGGCAGTATCATGGAGATGCCTCTGGAACAGCTCAATATCGGCGACAGGGTGCTGGTGAAGCCCGGTGAGAAAATCCCCGCAGATGGCAGCGTTATGGACGGCGAATCATCGGTCAATGAAGCCATGCTGACCGGAGAATCGACACCGGTGTTGAAGCAGCGAAGCAGCCGGGTCATCGGAGGCTCCATCAACGGCGAGGGCTCACTGACCGTTGAAGTGCAAAAGACCGGTAAAGATTCCTACCTTTCCCTAGTCATCGAACTGGTCAAAAATGCGCAGGAAAGCAAGTCCCGCACCCAAGACCTGGCAGACCGTGCCGCCCTGTGGCTGACCGTGACCGCCCTGAGCGTGGGTGCGATAACCTTTTTAGTCTGGATGTTCGTATTTAACCGCGACGGCGTTTTTGCGCTGGAGCGTATGGTATCCGTTCTGGTCATCGCCTGCCCGCATGCCCTGGGTATGGCGGTACCGCTGGTAGTTGCCGTTTCCACATCCATCTCGGCAAAGAACGGGCTGCTCATCCGGGACCGCGCCGCTTTCGAACAGGCGCGCAAAATTCAGGCGATATTATTTGATAAGACAGGGACACTTACCCAGGGTAAATTCGGCGTCACCGATACGATTGTATTCGATAGCGCAATGAATGAGACTGAGTTACTCAAATATACCGCCTCGGTGGAACTCCATTCGGAGCACCCTATCGCAAAGGGCATTGTTGCCGCCGCCGGAGAGACCTTCCCTATCGAAGGATTTAAAGCTATTCCCGGCAAAGGCGCCGAGGCAGTGGTCAACGGCAGAGAAGTGAAGGTGGTCAGTCCCGGCTATTTGAAAGAACATGGAATTACAATGACCGATGAGCGGATAGACGGGCTTGCCGCACAGGGTAAAACAGTAGTATTTGTCCTCATCGATGGCGAAACGGCGGGGGCGGTGGCGCTGGCGGATATCATCCGCCCTGAATCAAAAGAAGCAATCGCCCGGCTCAAGGAGATGGGCATCAGGTGTCTGATGATAACCGGGGACAACAGCCGCGTAGCAAAATGGGTGGCTGACGAAACAGGAATTGATGAATACTTCGCCGAAGTGCTGCCCGAACGGAAAGCGGAAAAGGTGAAAGAGGTACAATCGCGGGGGCTTATCGTCGCGATGGTCGGTGACGGCGTTAATGACGCGCCGGCGCTGGCGCAGGCGGATGTCGGCATCGCAGTAGGCGCAGGAACTGATGTCGCCGTCGCTACCGCTGATATTATCCTGGTACGCAGTAATCCTCTTGATACCGTAGCGATACTCGGTCTGGCGCGCGCCACTTACCGCAAAATGGCGCAGAACCTGGGATGGGCAACCGGCTACAATCTTTTCGCGATACCTGCCGCCGCCGGTGTACTTGCAGGCACCGGCATTCTGCTTACCCCGGCGGTCGGCGCTATCTTCATGTCCCTGAGCACGGTCATCGTTTCTATCAATGCCACTTTACTAAAAGTGAAGAGATAGTATAATAAAGCTACAATAAGATTTTACAGAATTGCTTTACGGAGGATAAATCATGCGAGGTTCATTTAAACTAGGGCGGATTGCCGGCATCGAAATAGGTGTCCATTACACCTGGCTGCTGGCATTTTTCCTCATTGCCTGGTCGCTGGCGCAGGGCTTCTTCCCGCAGCAGTACCCCGGCTGGACGGTAACAACCTACTGGATAACCGGGGCGATTTCCGCCATTTTACTCTTCGTCTCGGTACTGCTCCATGAACTGGCACACTCGATGGTCGCCACTGCCCGCGGCATGCGCGTCCAGGGCATCACCCTGTTCATCTTCGGCGGGGTCAGCAACATCGAGACCGAACCGGAGAAACCGGGCGTCGAGTTTCTGATGTCAGTTGTTGGCCCGCTGACCAGCCTCGTCCTCGCTGGTGTTTTCTGGGCAATCCAGCAGGCGGTCGCCGACCGCAGCAGCCCCCCTGCCGCATTGCTTTACTACCTTATGCTGATAAACGCTTTACTCGCGGCTTTTAACATCATCCCCGGCTTCCCCCTGGATGGCGGGCGTGTGCTGCGCTCTATTATCTGGGGCGCTACCGGCAGCCTGACCAAAGCCACCAACGTCGCCGCAACAACAGGGCGCATCTTTGGCTGGGCATTGATTGCGTATGGTTTTTTCACGCTGCTCTCCGGCAACTTTCTGAACGGCATCTGGATTGCCTTCATCGGCTGGTTCCTCAGCAGCGCCGCCGATAGCAGCCGCCAGGAAGTGACGATGCAGCAGCATCTGAGCGGTATGCGCGTTAATGAAGTGATGAATACGGCACCTGAGTGCGTCAATCAGAATGCTACGGTGGAAAGCCTGGTGCGAGAAAGCTTTATCCAGCATGGGCTGCGCGCCGCCCCGATTTGTGTTGACGGGCAGCTTACAGGCATCGTTACGCTGACCGATGTCAGGAAAATCCCGCAGGAAAACTGGAGCCAGACATCCGTATCTGCGGTCATGACCCGCTCTCCGCTTTATACCGTCAAACAGGACGATGACCTGAACACTGCAGTGAAACTGCTGGCGCAACACGGGTTGAACCAGGTGCCGGTGCTGGACGATAAGCGCCTTGTCGGGCTGCTGAGCCGGGCGGATGTTATCCGCTTCCTCCAGTTGAGCCGTGAACTGGGCATGAAACCGAAGGCGACACCACCGGGTAAAATGGGTGCATAGAGAACTATTCTTGGATAATCCAGTAGTAAGGAGGTTTAAATGAACGCTCCTCTGCTGCCGGAAGGCCGTGCGAGGTTCGGATATCATATCTACTGGCACGTCTTTCTGGTCCATTTTCCAATCGTGCTGTTCATGACATCCGCCGCGTTTATGGTGGCTCACCTGTTCATTCTGAGCGATTGGCTGGAAATGGCGTCTTACGTTACGCTGGCCGCCGCTACACTGATATTGTTACCAACCACCATCACCGGCTGGTTCCGCTGGAAGCGGCATTATCAGGGTATCCCCAGCAAGACATTCATCTACAAAAGCAGGATTGCCTACGGGATGATAATCGTCAGCGTGGCACTGTTACTGCTGCGGGCGGTTTTTGCGGATACCGTTCACGGTTTCTGGCACTGGGCATACGGAATAGGATTTGTATTACTGTTCATCGGCGCTCTGATGGAAGGCTTTTTTGGCGAACGCCTGAACCACCGGTAGAAGGAGGCTTGAATGGCCAGCAATGAAGACCTCTCCAAAGACCTCCTGGCAATGATTGAAATCATTACCACGACTATTGAAATTAATACCAGAGAAGAAGATTTCTACCGTCGTTCAGCGAAGGCTTCCACGCGTGAAGTCGCCCGCGTTCTTTTCCTGGAGATAGCCGATGATATTCGCGTTTACCGCGAAAAACTGGAGAACCGCCGGCGCAAACTGATGGATGCTTTGAGCGACCTTCAATCAGATGATAAAAAAGAAGGCGGCAAATAAGGAGGATATTTCTATGGAACGCGATCCCGTTTGCAACATGATGGCTGACCCCAAGACCTGCAAGTACGTCTCAGATTATAAAGGTAAAAAATATTATTTCTGCGCCCCCGGCTGCAAAAAAGCTTTCGAACTTTCCCCTGAAAAATACCTGAAAGAGAAACCTGCAAAATAAAATTCCACCAGCCTGGTCGAGGAGGATGCTATGTTTCGAGATTTCACTCGCCGCTCGCTGCCCCGCGGACTTGACCGTCTTGCGGAATTGGCGCTCGACCTGCGCTGGACGTGGAGCCATGAGAGCGACCGGCTCTGGCGGATGGTCGATCCTGAAATATGGGATAAGACAAAGAATCCATGGCTCATGCTGCAGAGCATTTCCCGCGTCCAGCTTGCCAGGTTGACCCGTAACGCCGAATTTAACCAGGAGCTCCAGCGGTTGCTGGCAGCCCGCCAGTCTTACCTGGACAGACCGGGATGGTTTCATGAGGAACATACCGCCGAAAAACTGGGTAATATCGCCTATTTCAGTATGGAGTTCGGTCCCGGGGAAGCCCTGCGGCTGTATGCCGGCGGGCTTGGCATACTTGCCGGAGACTACCTGAAAACCGCCAGCGACCTTGGTGTACCTCTCGTCGGAGTGGGGCTGCTCTACCAGGAAGGCTATTTCCGCCAGGCAGTGAACAACAGCGGATGGCAGTTGGAAGCTTACCCCTACAACGAACCCGTCAGCCTGCCCATCACCCCGGTGCTGGATGCCGAACAGGGCTGGCTCCGTATCCCGTTGGAACTCCCGGGACGTAAACTCTGGATACGCGCCTGGCAGGCTCAAATCGGTAAGGTAATGCTCTATCTCCTCGATACCAACGACCCGCTGAACAATCCTTTCGACCGCGGCATCACCAATAAACTTTACGCCGAGCGCCCCGAGATAAGACTGATGCAGGAAATGGTATTGGGCATCGGCGGGTGGCGAGTTCTAAAAGCCCTCAATATTGCCCCTGAGGTCTGCCACCTGAATGAAGGACACACCGCCTTCGCCGCAGTAGAGCGTGCCCGGGATTTTATGGAGAAAACCGGGGAACCTTTCCCGGTCGCTCTGTGCGCTACCCGCGCCGGCAACGTACTCACCACCCACACTCCGGTAGCTGCCGGATTCGATAATTTTCCGTCATGGTTAATCACACAATATCTCCAGGACTATCTTAAAGCGGCGAAAATCCCGCTCGAACAGATGCTGGCGCTAGGGCACCGGGATTATCATAATCCGGATGAATCTTTCAACATGGCATACCTGGCGATGCGCGGCAGTATCAAAATAAACGGCGTCAGCCGTTTGCACGGAAAAGTCAGCCGCCGCATTTTCCAATCGCTCTATCCCCGCTGGCCGGAAACAGAAGTACCCGTCGGGCATATTACCAACGGCGTCCATATGCCTTCATGGGACTCGCCGAATGCGGATGAATTCTGGACGCAAGCCGGCGGCAAGGAACGCTGGCTGCACACCCTGAAAAACCTCTCGAAAGCTGTCGAAGCCGTGTCAGACGAGGACATGTGGGCGCTCCGCTGCCGAGAATGCCAGTCGCTCATCGATTACGTCCGGCAGAGGCTGACCAATCAACTCCGCCAGCGCGGAGCGGCACCGCAGAGACTGAGCGAGACTAATCTGATTTTGGATGAGAAAGCGCTCACCATCGGCTTCGCACGGCGTTTCACCGCTTATAAACGTCCCAATCTGATACTTTCCAACCTGGAGAGGCTGGTGACTATCATAAATAATGCCAAATACCCGGTCCAGTTTATCGTCGCCGGCAAAGCGCATCCGGCTGATGAAGAAGGCAAACGGCTCATCCAGCAGTTTGTGAATTTTGCGGAACGTACCGATGTCCGCCATCATGTCGTCTTCCTGGAAGACTACGATATCGCCCTCGCACAGGAGTTGGTACAGGGAGTCGACCTCTGGTTAAATACGCCGCGGCGCCCCTGGGAAGCCTGCGGTACGAGCGGCATGAAGGTGCTCCTCAACGGCGGTCTGAACCTTTCCGAGCTCGACGGCTGGTGGGCGGAAGCTTACACCTCGAAGGTCGGGTGGGCTATCGGCGACAGACAGGAGCACCCTGAACCCGGGTGGGATGCCGTGGAAGCAGAGCAGATATATGACCTTCTTGAGAAGGAAATCATCCCCGAATTCTACAGCCGTGATGGCAACGAGATACCGCGCAAGTGGGTCGCCCGGATGCGTACCAGCATGTCCCGTTTGACGCCGTATTTCAGCAGCAACCGGATGCTGCGCGAATATGTCGAGAGCGTTTACCTGCCGGTTGTGGAACTCGTCCGCAAGCGTACCGAAGACGGCGGCATGACCGCCAGGAAAATCGTTGCCTGGCAGAATGAAGTGGAGCAACACTGGTCCGGCTTGCGCATGGGCGAAGTGAAGGTGACCGCGGTTAATGACCGGTGGCGGTTTGAAGCGACGGTCTATCCCGGCGCGCTCGACCCTGAGTACGTAAGTATCGAGCTATATGCTGAACCGTATAACGGCGATGATTCCGTACGCATCGCGTTGCAGCGGACGGAAAGGGCAGGCAATAACGGCGCTTATCTTTTCGCGGGAGATGCTCCCGCCTCCCGCCCTGCCGATTACTATACGGTACGCGCCATCCCCACCCACCCCGATGCCGTCATCCCGCTGGAAGACGCCCATATTCTATGGCAGCGATAGCACTTGAACCCGCTCCGACAGCAGACCCGGTGCGCCAATCTTGCCCGCAATATGCCGAGATGCTATCATGGAAAAGATTGGCATGCCCCTGTAGCTCAGATGGATAGAGCAGCGGTTTCCTAAACCGTTTGTCGGGCGTTCGAATCGCCCCAGGGGTACTTGTACCCGCCTTGAATATCTAATCTCAAATAAGGTAGAATTATTGACTGGTACAGGAGCGTAGCTCAGTTTGGTAGAGCAGCCGTCTCCAAAACGGCCGGTCGCGGGTTCGAATCCTGCCGCTCCTGCCATTTCGTGCCGAGGTGGTGGAACTTGGTAGACACGCCATCTTGAGGGGGTGGTGAGCGTAAGCTCTTGGGAGTTCAAATCTCCCCCTCGGCACCAATCTTCCCTCCGGGTATTATCGCATGGACTATCAGTCAGCCCTTGATTATATCCTGACCTTTGCCGATTACGAGCGGATGCCGCGTTCTGCCGTAGTCTTCGATTTGCGGCGCATCAGGATGCTGCTGGAACGGCTGGGCAATCCGCAGGAAATCCCCCGCACCGTCCACATCACCGGCACCAAGGGCAAGGGCAGCACCTCGGCGATGGTTGCCGCGATTCTCACTCAGGCAGGCTGCCGCACAGGGCTGTACACCTCACCGCACCTGCTGAGCTTCACGGAACGCATCCAGCTCGATGGTAAAAACATTTCTGAAGCAGATTTCGCCAGAATTACCGGAGGCCTGGAACCGCATATCGCTGCCGTCAACCAATCGGGCGGTCTGGGCAATTTAACTACCTTCGAAATCCTCACCGTGCTGGCTTTCGTGTACTACCGTGAAAGGAGAGCCGATTTCCAGGTACTGGAAGTGGGGCTGGGCGGACGGCTCGATGCCACCAATATCGTGACGAAGCCGGACGTCTGCATTATCACCTCCATCAGCTTCGACCACATGGACGTGCTGGGCGATACGCTGGCAAAGATAGCTACGGAGAAGGCAGGCATCATCAAGCCGGGGGCGACTGTCATCAGCGCGCCGCAGACTCCTGAGGCTATGGATGTCATTGTAAAAGTCGCCCGCGAACACAATTGCCAGCTCGTCAAAATCGGCAAAGATGTTACCTGGCGACTCAATAACTTCACTACCTGCGGGCAATCTTTCACGCTCAAGGGATTAAAGCGCAGCTATGATTTGAATGTCCCGCTGCTCGGCGAACACCAGTTGGAAAATGCCGCCAGCGCCGTCACCGCCGCCGAGATCCTTACCGAACGCGGTGTCAACATTTCACCTGAGGATATTGCCGCCGGATTAAAGAACCTACACTGGCCCGGGCGATTGCAGGTGCTGCGTAGCAAGCCCTGGCTCGTCATCGATGGCGCACACAATGCCTACTCGCTGAAGCGCCTGGGGGAAGCACTACGCAAATATTTCAAATTCAAGCGGCTCATCCTCATTTTCGGAGCGTCTTCGGATAAGGACATCAGCGGCATGGTCAGTGAAATTGCCGGATTCGCCGGCGAGGTGATTGTTACCGCTTCGCGAAACCCGCGCTCAATCAAACCCGCTTTTCTGGCGGAGGAAATCCGTAAAAAGGGAATAAGCTTGTCAATCTCGGATAATGTCGCTGCGGCAACTGACCTTGCTCTCAAGCAGGCTGCACCGGACGACCTTATCTGCGTCACCGGCTCTATCTTCGTTATCTCAGAAGTACTGGAACGATTCCGGTAATATTATGTCAACTGTTGACCTTCGCCTCAATGACGAGGTCAGGTCCGCTGTGATAAGTGCGAGTGAAGGTCAAATTTAGCGTCTTACTCACTTCTTTAACGCCTAAATCGCCCACCGCATCGATGCCTTTGCCCATTATCCGGGGCGCGATGAAGACCACCAGTCTGTCGACTAGATTGAGACGCAGCAGCGTGGTGACGGTTTCGGCGCCGCCCTCGACGAGCAGCGACGAAATGCCGCGCTGGCCCAGCACCTTGAGCAGTTGCATCATATCCACCCTGCCCTGTCCATCTTCAGAGACGGTTAAAACTTCAACACCGGCATCACGCAAGCAGGTGGCTTTTTTATTGTCAGCCTTGATTGTCGTGGCGACTATCATCGGCGCTTCACGACCGGCAATCACCTTTGCCGTCAAAGGAATCCTCAATTGCGAATCGAGAATAATGCGCGCCGGGTTTCTCCCCTTGACCAGCCGCACCGTCAATTCCGGGTCGTCAGCCAGCACTGTGCCCATGCCCACCATTACGGCATCATGAGTTGCCCGTAGCTTGTGTGCCAGCCGTCGCGATTCATCGGAACTGATCCATTTGGAATCACCGGTTGCTGTTGCGATTCTCCCGTCGATGGTCTGGGCGAGTTTCACTGTTACTAAGGGCATGCCTTTGTCCATCAGTTTTGTATGTGCGGCAATCAAGTCGCGGCATTCCTTTTCCAGCACACCAACTGTAGTCTTGATACCATTGTCACGAAGCATTTTGACCGCTTTGCCGCTCACCTGCGGATTAGGGTCTAATGTCCCGATTACAACCCTGTTGAACCCGGCGGGCAGCACCCTGTCGATGCAGGGAGGAGTTTTTTTATTGCGATGGCAGCACGGTTCCAGGGTGACATAGAGCGTCGCGCCGGTCAAATCTTCGGTAGCGCTTTCAATGGCGTTGATTTCGGCGTGTTTGCCGCCGAAGTACCGGTGATAGCCCCTGCCGATGATACACCCATCCTTTACGATGACAGCGCCCACCATCGGGTTCGGGCTCGTCTTACCCAAGCCGCGCCTCGCCAGGCGCAGCGCCAGCCTCATGTATTTTTCGTCGCGCAGTTGGTCATCTCTCATTATCCGCATTATAATCAAAAGCCGCGGGATTCACAAAATTGTTGATGTGTTGTGAAGCCGCTGCACTTGCAATGGCAAGACTGATTTGTTAGAATCAAAAATTGGAAGCTACAAAATATTTTGTACTTTCTGACTCCGCTTCCGCTTCAAAGTTTTAAGGGCCGTTAGCTCAGTTGGTAGAGCACCTGACTTTTAATCAGGTGGTGCAGGGTTCGAGCCCCTGACGGCTCACTAATTTCCGATTTTCACATTCCCTGTTTCCTTTGGGAAAACGGCTGACTGCCATCGCAAATCCGCTTCTTCTCTTTACTTGCATAAGGTACTCTCAGCATATATACTGATGTATTACGAGGGCAGATGAAAATTCTATTATTACGCCGCATAAACCGGGTGTTCCTCGCCGTTATCGCGCTGTTGCTGGCGCTTTCGGCTGTGGCGAACACATACGCCGCCGGTCCCCGCATCGATGTGCTCAACGTCAAAGGTACGATTAACCCCGTCCTGGTGGACTACATCAAGCGCGGCATCACGGAAGCGGAAATCAACAGAGCGGAAGCCGTCATTATCCAGCTCGATACGCCCGGCGGTCTGGACACCGCTATGCGAGATATCGTGCAAACGATGGTGAACGCCCGCGTGCCGGTAGTAGTCTATGTCTCGCCGTCCGGAGCCAGAGCCGCCTCGGCAGGAGTTTTTATTACGATGGCGGCGCATATTGCCGTGATGTCACCCAATACCGCCATCGGCGCAGCGCACCCTGTATCCGGCAGCGGCGAGGAAATTCCGGAAACGATGGCGGAGAAAGTCGTCAATGACGCCGCCGCTTATATCCGGAGCATCGCCGGGGCGCACGGCAGGAATATGGAATGGGCGGAAAAAGCGGTACGGGAAAGCGTCTCTGCCAGCGAACAAGAAGCACTCCAGTTAAAAGTCATTGATATGGTCGCGCCTGACCTGAAGACGCTGGTCACGATGCTCGACGGGCGGAAGGTCACTATGCTCGGCGGTGCGGAAGTGACCCTGCAAACACAGGGGGCGATCCTCTTCACCAATCAAATGAAACTAATCGAGGACTTTCTTTATACCATCGCCGACCCCAACATCGCCTATCTGCTTTTGAGCCTGGCTTCGGCGGGCATCATGGTCGAGATATTCAATCCCGGACTTATCTTCCCCGGCGTCGTCGGTGCAATCAGCTTGCTGTTAGCCTTTTACGCGCTCGGCGTGCTACCGGTAAACTGGGCGGGCGTCCTGCTCATTTTCCTGGCAGTCGGCATGTTTGTCGCTGAAGCATTTGTGCCCGGGTTCGGGCTGCTCGCCGGGGGCGGCATCATTTCCCTCATCATCGGCTCGCTGATTCTTTTCAAGGGTGCTTCACCGCTTTTCCAGGTCAATCCCTGGCTTATCGCAACGGTGACTATCATACTTTCCGCACTGATTATCTTCGTAGTCAGCCGCGCCGTTACGATACACCGCAAGCAGGCAACGACAGGCAAGGAGGAACTCCCCGGCAAGACCGCCGTCGCAAGGACAGCATTGAAACCGGATGGCATAGTCTTTTTCAAAGGCGAACGATGGGAAGCTGTGTCTGACTCCGGGCGGATCGAATCCGGCGAGGAAGTAGTGATAAGCAGGGTCGATGGACTGATACTGCACGTAACAAAAAGGAATAAGGGGGCAGGTAATTGAGATTACTCTTAAATCCCTGGATTCTAACGTTAATCATCATCGTCATGATAGCGTTCATCGTGTTTGTCGTATACAAAGCAATTGGAGTACACAAAAAACAGGTAGCCGCCGGGCGTGAGGAACTCATCGGCAGGACCGGCGTGGTGCAGACCGCCCTTAGCCCGCGGGGCATGGTTCTCGTTGAAGGTGAAGGCGAGCTGTGGACGGCGATTCTGGATAAAGGCAGTGCCAATCCCGGAGAAGAAGTTATAGTTACCGGCGTAGAAGGATTGAAATTACGCGTTGCCCGGAAAAAAGAAGGAGGTAGCAACTAATGGAAACTAATCTGGTCATTCTCGGTATTCTTGTCCTGTTAGTCCTTATGATATTCCCGGCGGCTATTAAGATTGTCGCGGAATACGAGCGCGGCGTCATCTTCCGCCTGGGGCGGCTGCTGGGCGCCAAGGGTCCCGGCATCTTCTTTATCATCCCGTTCATCGACCGCATGGTGAAGGTCGATCTGCGTACCGTCACGATGGATGTCCCCTCGCAGGAAGTCATCACCAAGGATAACGTCACCGTGCGCGTTGACGCCGTCGTCTATTTCCGCGTCGTCGACCCGGAAGCTTCTGTCGTCAAGGTACTCGACCATATCCGGGCGACATCGCTCATTTCACAGACTACCCTGCGCAACGTGCTGGGGCAATCCGAGCTTGATGAACTGCTGATGCAGCGCGAAAAGCTCAACCAGTCGCTGCAGAAGATTATCGATGAACAGACCGATCCCTGGGGCGTCAAGGTCAGCATCGTGGAAATCAAACAGGTGGAGCTTGCCGAAGAGATGAAACGCTCGATGGCGGCGCAGGCAGAAGCGGAACGGACCCGCCGCGCCAAAATCATCAACGCCGAGGGCGAATTACAGGCATCGGAAAAGCTGGCTCAGGCGGCTGCCGTTATCGGCAGAGAACCCACGGCAATTCAGCTCCGCTTCCTCTCGACCATGGCGGAACTGGCAACGGGTAAGTCCAGCACGATTCTGTTCCCCATCCCGATGGAATTTCTCCGTGCCCTGGACCGCTACGGCAGAGAAAAGAATCCCGAATAACTACACACGATAATAGAGCAAGTAGCCTGAGGGATTTTACTCCCTCAGGCTACTTTGTTTCTACCGGGCGAACTGTCACGTCACCGGCGACAATCCGGGATAATACCCCGTTATCATCGCGCAGCATCAGGCTGCCGTCGCCATCTACCGATTCGGCGATACCGTAAGTCACGTTGCCGCCGGAGGTCACTTTGACCCGTTTCCCCAGCGTTACGAGACTGTTCCGCCATTCGCGGAAAATGGCGGCACGGTCAGGATTCAGATACAGTTTATCAAGCTCGGTAAGCAGGGAGCGAATAACAACAACGCGGGAGACAGGTTTACCTGCCGCGGCATTCAGGCTGGTTGCCGTCGCCGCGATATCCGCGTAGTTCCTCGGCTCGAGCACCACATTGATGCCAATCCCGATGACCGCATGGATGACTTTATCTTCCCGTACTTCACTCTCGGCGAGAATGCCGCAAACCTTCTTGCCGCTTATCAGCACGTCATTAGGCCACTTAATCTGCGCTGTTACTCCGGTGGTCGTCTCAATGCAGCGGGCAACCGCCAGCGCCGACATCATAATCAGATAAGGCAAATCCGCGACATCCGGCCGTAAGATAATGGAGATGGCAATGTTGCCGTGCGGCGTGAGCCACTGGCGCTTGATACGCCCCTTGCCCGCGGTCTGCTCATCGGTAGTGACCGCCGTACCTTCCGAAGCGCCGCGCCGGGCTTCCTGCTTCGCCGCATCCATGGTAGAGGTCACGCTGGGCAGATAGATGACCCGTTGCCCCACTATTTTTGTGTTCAATCCGTTAGTGATGATTTCGGCGGAAAGTTCAGATTCCGGCATTAAGCTACTCCTGAAATATTCTTGATTCTGCCATATATCTAATGCGATGTAAAGAAAGACTACGTAATCAGCCGTAAATAAACTACGTAGCTTCACGGATTGCTTTTGCTTCTGAAGAATAGCATCATATAAACAGATGGACGAAAATTTATGATGACACATATTGCAGAAAGCGCCGTGCGAATTCCGGCAGATGAAGTCACTCTGGAGGGCAACTTGTCCCTGCCGGAAAATTCCGGGGGTGTGGTCGTTTTTGCGCACGGCAGCGGCAGCAGCCGTTACAGTCCGCGGAACCGCTTCGTAGCTCAGGTTCTGCAAAAAGCGGGGCTGGGTACCCTCCTGTTTGACCTGCTCACCGCCGGAGAGGAAGCGGAGGACGAGGTTACCGGAAAGCTGAGATTTAATATCCCGTTTCTCGCCGAGCGGCTGGTCAATGCCACAGACTGGCTGATGAAAAGTGAGCTCATCGAGGACTTGCACCTGGGTTACTTCGGAGCCAGTACCGGCGCTGCCGCTGCCTTAATCGCCGCCGCTTCCCGGCCGGATATCGTGTCTGCTGTGGTCTCGCGGGGCGGCCGCCCGGACCTGGCATTACCGGTGCTCAACCGGGTTAAAGCTCCGACCCTGCTCATCGTCGGCGGCGCAGACTACCAGGTTATCGATTTGAACCGCAAGGCATTAGCCGCCCTGAAAGCGGAGAGCAAACTGGTCATCATCCCGGGCGCCACCCATCTTTTCGAAGAGCCGGGGACGCTGGAGCAGGCGGCATCCTACGCCAGGGACTGGTTTGTTAAATATCTGGCGGTTTGAGATGGTCGAAAAACCACCTTTTTCACGCTCGTATAAATTCAATACGGTTTTTGTTGACAACGTATTTTAAGCTGTGCTATGATTACAAATGTGCGTCAAGTGACGCAAGGCACCTTAACAATTGGATAGCGGAAGGAAAGGTTCTAAACAAACTAAAGAGCGAATCAATTTTTCATATAGTATGGAGAGTTTGATCTCGGCTCAGGATAAACGCTGGCGGCGTGCTTTATGCATGCAAGTCGAACGGTTTTAAGCAATTAAAATAGTGGCGAATTGGTGAGTAATACGTAAGTAACCTACCCTCAAGCGTGGAACAACTCTGAGAAATCGGGGCTAATACCACATGTGATAGCAGAGGTAATGCTCTGTTATTAAAGCCTTCGGGCACTTAAGGAGGGGCTTGCGTCCGATTAGCTAGTTGGTGAGGTAATGGCCCACCAAGGCTGTGATCGGTAGCTGGTCTGAGAGGGCGTCCAGCCACACTGGAATTGAGAACAGTCCAGACTCCTACGGGAGGCAGCAGCAAGGAATATTGGGCAATGGGCGAAAGCCTGACCCAGCGACGCCGCGTGGAGGAAGAAGACCTTCGGGTTGTAAACTCCTTTTCTTGGGGAAGAATAATGACGGTACCCAAGGAATAAGCCTCGGCCAACTACGTGCCAGCAGCCGCGGTAATACGTAGGAGGCGAGCGTTATCCGGATTTACTGGGCGTAAAGAGTACGTAGGCGGCTTTGCAAGTCGGATGTAAAATCTCCCGGCTTAACTGGGAGGGCGCATTCGAAACTGCTTGGCTTGAGTGCCGCAGAGGGAAGTGGAATTCCCGGTGTAGTGGTGAAATGCGTAGATATCGGGAGGAACACCAGTGGCGAAGGCGACTTTCTGGGCGGTAACTGACGCTGAGGTACGAAGGCGTGGGGAGCAAACAGGATTAGATACCCTGGTAGTCCACGCAGTTAACGATGGGCACTAGGTATAGGGAGTATCGACCCTCTCTGTGCCGAAGCTAACGCTTTAAGTGCCCCGCCTGGGGAGTACGGTCGCAAGACTAAAACTCAAAGGAATTGACGGGGGCCCGCACAAGCAGCGGAGCGTGTGGTTTAATTCGATGCAACACGAAGAACCTTACCAGGATTTGACATGTTGGAAGTAGTGAACCGAAAGGGGAACGACCTGTTAAGTCAGGAGCCTTCACAGGTGCTGCATGGCTGTCGTCAGCTCGTGCCGTGAGGTGTCGGGTTAAGTCCCATAACGAGCGCAACCCCTGTTGCCAGTTAAATACTCTGGCGAGACTGCCCTGCAAAACGGGGAGGAAGGCGGGGATGACGTCAAGTCAGCATGGCCCTTATATTCTGGGCTACACACACGCTACAATGGGTGGTACAGCAGGTTGCAATGGAGCGATCCGGAGCTAATCCTCAAAACCATCCTCAGTTCGGATTGCAGGCTGAAACCTGCCTGCATGAAGTCGGAGTTGCTAGTAACCGCGTATCAGCATGGCGCGGTGAATACGTTCTCGGGCCTTGTACACACCGCCCGTCACGTCATGAAAGTCGGCAACACCTGAAGTCGATGAGCTAACCCGCAAGGGAGGCAGTCGCCTAGGGTGGGGTCGGTGATTGGGACGAAGTCGTAACAAGGTAGCCGTAGCGGAAGCTGCGGCTGGATCACCTCCTTTCTAGGGAGATTACCCGTCCCGGTGCGAATCGGGACTATCTCCTAGGTCGGTCTGACCTAAACAGTCAGTTTTTAAATCCCTTCCCTTCCGCTATCCAGAGGTTAAGGTGATTTTATTTAAGCCGCAGCCTCAACAACTGCGGCTTATTTTTTAGGACGAAAATGACTCTATCATCACCGCGCCGGGACCAGCACACCGGAATTTTCTACGGCTACATCATCGTAGTTGCTTCCATTCTCATCATGTTCCTGATTCACGGGCCTGCCAGTACCTTCGGCGTATTTTTCAAATCTCTGCAAACCGAATTCGGCTTGAGCCGCACCGTGCTTTCCGGGGCTACCGCGCTGGGCAGCATCATGTGGGGCATCATGGCGATTGTTGCGGGGAAACTCACCGACCGCTTCGGTCCCAAACTGGTGATAATGACTTTTTGCTTCATGACGAGCCTGGGCTATATCCTGATGTCCCGGATTGATAGCGCCTGGCAGATTTATTTGTTCCTGGGCGTTTTTGTCAGCTTCGGCAACGGTTCTGCTGATGTCGTGCTCCTTTCGACCACGGCAAGGTGGTTTACCAAAAGGCGGGGCGCCATGAGCGGGATTGTCAAAGTCGGCACCGGCGCCGGCCTGATGATATTTCCTCCCGTAATCGCCCAGCTTATCCAGGACCTCGACTGGCGCAAGGCTTACCTTGTCATGGGTATCGCCTCGCTTTTCGGCGTATTTTTTATCGCACAGATTCTGAAACGGGACCCATCTCAGAAGGGCTTGCTGCCTTATGGCGCGGACGAAGTCACTGCGCAAACGCCGAGCCAACCGGTGACCGGGCTTTCCATGAAACAGGCATCCGTAACCAGGCAGTTCTGGCTGGTCGGGGCATTGTTTTTCCTGTGCATCGGCGCGATGCAGACGGTCATCGTCCATGTCGTCCCTAATGCCATGGACCAGGGATTGCCTGCTGCGCAGGCTGCCGGGATACTCTCCGTCATCGGTGCGGTGAGCATCTTCAGCCGCATGGCGGTCGGCGCTTTGGGCGACCGGATTGGACACCGGCGCATTATGAGGCTGAATTTGCTGATACTGGTTATTGCTCTTGCCCTGCTCTTGTTTGCGGATACGCTTCAGACCTTGTATCTTTTCGCTTTTATCTATGGCTTTGCCCACGGCAGCTTTTATACCACAATTTCTCCCATGATTGCCGAGATATTCGGCATGCGGGCGCACGGCGCTTTGCTCGGAATGTTCATCTTCATGGGCTGGCTCGGTCACGCCGCAGGTCCGTTGTTTGCCGGCAGAGTGTTCGATGTTACAGGGAGCTATCACCCGGCTTTCATCACCATCCTCGCCGCCTGTGCAGTGGGGCTGGCGCTTTCTACCTTCTTGAAACCCGCGTCTCAAAAAAAGTAACCTGCTATATCCATTTGCATAGCTGTTTTATGTTAACTTTTCCTCCGTTTTACTGCTTTGCACTAAATATATCGGGCTGTACTTGATTTGTTCATATCTATTGAAGTAAAATTAAGAGTCATTTGGGCCATTAGCTCAGTTGGTTAGAGCACAGTCCTGATAAGACTGGGGTCTCTGGTTCGAGTCCAGAATGGCCCACCACCTTCTTTAATTCTACCTCATAGATTTGTACGCTTTACCCGGGATTGGCTATAATAGAGCACTTGCGTCCAAATACCACAAATAAGAAATACTATTATCCACATCGTATTTAAGTACTTCGCCAGCTTGTCCGGATTCATTGCCGGTTCGCTGATTGGAGCGGGGAATCTCACATGCGAAAGCTGCTTAAAGATATCTCTCTTGAAGTGGTCAGGGCAATCGCCCCTTTATCTGCGGTCATCATTGTCCTGCAATTTACGATGGTTAAAGCATCACCAGGTGATTTTCTCCAGTTTTTAATCAGCGTCTTGATGATGATAATCGGCATGGTTTTATTCTTGTTCGGCATAGAAGTTGGTATTCTGCCGGCAGGGAAAAACATGGGGGCGGGACTGGTACAGCGGGGCAATCTCTGGCTGATTATCGCAGCAGCCTTCTTGATTGGCTTGGTCACCACTATCGCCGAGCCTGATGTCATCATATTGTCCCGGCAGGCTGCTGAGGTATCTCTGGGGGCGTTAACCGCGGACAGCCTGAAATACATCATAGGCTTAAGCCTGGCGATTTTTGTTGCGATGGCAATGGCGCGAATTATCTTCGGCTTTCGTATTTCCTATATCCTGGCAATCAGTTATTTTATTGTCATCATCCTTGCTTTCTTCGCTCCGCCGGGTTATATTTCTGTGGCTTTCGATGCCGGTAGCGCCACCACCGGCGCTCTGACAACGCCAATAGTGCTGGCACTAGGTATCGGGCTCGCCTCGGTCTTAGCCGGGCGCTCTGCCATTTCTGATGGTTTTGGATTGCTCGGGATGGGCTCTCTCGGCCCAATTATTGCAATAATGATTATGGGAATAATATCCGGATGAATGGAATTACTATCCTGGACAACCTGGGAGCAACCGCATTCGGCGTACTGGAAGCCGTTCTGCCGCTCCTCGCCATTTTTGGCGTTCTCCAGGGATTTTTCCTGAAGATGCCCAGAAGCTATCTGGTTACCCTTCTCAAGGGAATTTTCATATCCTCCATCGGGCTTATTATCTTTTTACAGGGGGCGCAGTCCGGCTTCCTGCCTTTCGGAAAAGCTATCGGACAAGCTATAGGCAGTTCCAGTATCCGGTGGCTGGCAATACCCTTTGGCTTGTTTCTCGGATTCTTTACGACCTGGGGCGAGCCTGCGGTCAGAGTCCTGTGCAACCAGGTGGAAACAGCGTCCTCCGGTTCGATTCATAAAATGACTGTGCTCTTTACGATATGCTTCGGGACAGCTTTTTTCGTAGCCCTGGGTATGGCAAGAGTAGTCTACAGCATCCCTTTGCAGTACATCCTGATCCCGGGATATTCTCTGGTCATCCTCATGCTCTGGTTTACGGAAAAGAATTTCATAGGCTTCGCGTTTGATGCCGGCGGGATATCCACCGGACCGATAACCAATACTTTCCTGCTGAGCCTCGGGATTGGCTTATCATCGGTTAACGGAAACCAGACCCCGCTGGTACATGGACTGGGATTGATATCGTTGATAGCCCTGGCGCCGATTATTTCTCTGATGGGGCTGGGCATAATTATCCGTGTAAAAACTCGCCATAGGAGGTAATATCAATGTCATGCGTGGTGATTGTTACTATTGTGAACAAGGGATGGGGAGATGTCGCACTGGAAACTTCCATGAAGGCAGGTGCTTCTGGAGGGACTCTGCTAATGGGGCGCGGCACAAGTACCCGTGAAGAACAAAGAATCATGGGCATTCTCATCGAGCCGCAAAAGGAAGTCCTTATCACTGTAACAGATTCTGAGAAGAGCGCTAACATACTTAAAGAAATAATCCGTGCTGTTGACCTGGAAAAACCGGGGGCGGGGATATCCTTTGTTTTTCCCGTCACCGATGTCGCCGGAATGGGTGAAGATAAAACGGCGATGCAGTAACAATTACATTCAAATATGCTACAATAGTTGGTATTTGAAGCCTGCGAAGTTATTATCTTGATGAAGGAGGAATCATAATGAATTGTCTGGTTACCGGAGGAATGGGTTTTATCGGAACTTACATCATTAAAGAACTCATCAAGGACGGCGAGCAAATCATAGCCTATGATTCTTACCCCAACAGCGAACTGCACGAACGCGTTCTCACTAAAGCGGATAGAGATAAAATAAAAATCGTCCAGGGAGATATCACCGATCTCGCTCAGCTCACCCGTACGGTTAAAGAACACAAAGTAGATAAGATTGTCCACATGGCTTATATCCTGACCAATGAGACCTCCGCGAATCCCCCGCTGGGCATCAGGGTGAATATCAACGGCACGAACAATATCTTTGAAGCAGCCCGCATCATGGACGTCAAGAAAGTAGTCTGGGCAAGCAGCATCAGCGTTTACGGACCGGCTGCCCGCTACAAAGAACAAGTTCTGTCTAATGATGCGCCGCAATATTGCGCTAATCTCTATGGCGCCTGTAAATCTTTCAACGAACAGATGGCAACCCATTATTATAACCGCTTCGGCGTCAACAGTATCGCCATCAGATTTACCTGGATTTACGGTCCCGGGCAAAGAGGCAACGGCGCCAGCGCCACTATCACCCGCGGACTGATGGAAAATCCGGCGCTGGGCAAAGAAGGCTCGGTACCTGACGGCGAGAGCATGGCGAACTGGCTTTACGTCGAGGATGCCGCCCGTTCCGTGGCGCTTGCCTGCAAGGTGGACAAGACCGAGACCCGCGCCTTCAATATCAACGGCGATGTCCGTTCAATGAAAGAAGCAGCCGATTATGTAAAGTCCATTATCCCGACCGCGAAAATCACCCTCGCGCCCGGCAAAGGCGTGCAGTCGGCTACGTTCGATTCCAGCCTTATTGAAAAGGAACTCGGCTTTAAATTCACCTGGTCTATGGAGCGCGGCATGAAACAGACCATCAACACGCTCCGGCAATGGAATGGTTTACCCCCTATCTAGACGTAATGCTTACGAAAAAAGAGTTAATCAGATATTCACGGCAGATTGCCTACCCCGGTCTCGAGGAAGATGGACAGCAGAGACTCAAAGCATCTCACGTAGTAGTCGCGGGGCTCGGGGGGCTGGGGTGCCTGGCGGCGACCTATCTCGCCTGTGCCGGGGTGGGACGCATTACTGTCGTAGACTGCGATTCGGTTGAGCTGTCCAACCTGAACCGGCAGATGCTCCACTGGGAAGATGACGTAGGAGAACCAAAACCGCAGTCCGTCGCTGAAAAACTCAAGAAAATAAACTCCACTGTCAAAGTCGTCCCGGTGTTTGAGAAAATCACCGAAAACAATGCCCGTGGTATTATCAAAAAGGCTCAGGTTGTTATCGATGCCACAGATAATTTTGAGACGAGGTTTATCCTCAACGCCGCCTGCGTCGCCGAAAAGATACCGCTGGTCCATGGCGGCGTGCATAGCTTTCTTGGCGAACTCACGACCATCATCCCGGGAGAAACCCCCTGCCTCGCCTGTGTTTTCCCGGATACGGCAAAGAAACAAAACCATTTTCCGGTGTTCGGGGTAAATCCCGCGCTGGTCGCAACCCTGCAGGTCACCGAGACCATCAAGCTGATTGCCGGATTCGGCACCTTGCTCAAAGGCAGGATGCTGTATATCAATGCAGAAACCATGGAATTCAAATTTTTCAACCTGAGCAAGCGGGTAAATTGTCCGGTATGCGGTCAGGTTAACGCAAAAGCATGAAAATAAAACTGGTCGCACTTTCCGAATCATCAAATATCTTTGGCGGGATAGCTTCGGAGCACATTGAAGACATCAAAGACGGCACGACCATCCGCAAGCTGCTTGGCATTCTCGCCGCAAAATATGCTAAATTCAAAGAACTGGTCTTCAATCCGGGCACACAGAGACTGACCGGTACAACGAGCCTGGTGTTGAATGGTTATCTGCTGAATCCCGATGAGGGATTGGAGACACCACTCAGGGATTGTGATACTATTACATTTGTGCCTATTATCGGTGATGGCTAAAAAGGAGAGAAATGACAAACATGAATCCGAAGGAAACCTGTGATGTTCTGGTGGTGGGCTGGGGCGGCGCCGGTTCGGCGGCAGCAATATCCGCCTGCGACGCGGGTGCCGATGTTATCCTGATTGAAAAGAGCGCGCAGGGCGGCGGCAGCACCGCGTTGTGCCTGGGCAGCCTTTGCATCCCGACCAGCATGGAATTTGCCGATTACCTGGACGCCATCGGTTTCAAAACCGCCGAGCGTGAGGTAATCGATACCTATACTAAAGTCGCCATGGATACCCCGGACTTCATCAAGAAGCTGGGCGGCGACCTGACTCCCCTTGTCGTGCTGCAAATAGGATACCCCCGCACCCTTTCCGGGGCCGGATTCCCCAAAGCACCCAAGGCGGAATTCATGCGCAAAATGACGGTCACCAAGGAAGCCGGCGGCGGTGCCGAGCTTACCGGGCCGCGGCTCTGGAACCTGTTGAAGCGCAACGTGGAAAGCCGCAAAATCAGGGTCATGACCAATACCCCTGCGAAAGAACTTGTGAAAAACGATAGCGGCGAAATCATCGGCGTTATTGCCGAAAGAGCCGGCGAGAAGTTCTTCATCAAGGCAAAGAAAGCCGTCATCCTGACCGCCGGAGGCTACGAAAACAACAATGCGATGCTCTGGGAGTATTACGCCAGCAAGCCTATCAAATTCCTCGGCAACCCCCTCAACACCGGCGATGCCATCCGCATGCTGCAAAAAGCCGGGGCGGCGATGTGGCACATGACCAACATGGTCTGCTCCATCGCCTACCAGTCGCCGGAATTCGAGGCGGCGTTCCCGGTCGCCTGCTGCGGCACAGACTTCCTTTACGTCGACAAGCACGGCAAGCGATTCATGTGCGAGGCTACCGGAGATATCCATGAATTCGGTCATGCGGTAGCCCATTTCGATACCCAGCGCATCGAATTTCCCGCTATCCCCGCTTACATCATCTTCGGCGAGCAGACCCGGAAGCGGGCACCGCTCTTCGGCGGCAAGATAGGCAACAACGTGAACCTGTACAAATGGAGCCTGGACAACTCGGCGGAAATTGCCAAAGGATGGATTATCCAGGCGAAGAACCCTGCTGAACTGGCAAAGAAGATTCCTACGATGGACCCGGCGACCATAGAGGCAACCATCGCCAAATTCAACGAAGCCTGCAAGTCCGGCAAGGATGCCGAATTCAAACGGGCTAAAGAAGACATGTCCGCGATTACCGGGCCGTTCTATGCCATCCCGATTCACCCGGCGCTCTTCTGCACCCAGGGCGGCGGACGCCGTGATAAGGAAGGTAGAGTGCTCGACCCGGACGGCAAGCCGATTCCGCGGTTATACGAAGCAGGCGAACTGGGCGCCATCTCCGGGTGGCTGTACCAGGGTTCGACCAGCCTCGCCGATTGCATTATCTTCGGTCAAATATCCGGCAAGAACGCCGCCGCGGAAAAGAGCATCGAGGGGAGTAACTAACTAAAATATGGAAAAGGTCTTTGCGCAGCGGAGCTTCGTTATCGAAGCTTCCCGGGATAGAGTGTGGGATTTAATCGGCAGGGTCACCATCGATAGCCTTCAGCCCGAGGGTTTCAATTACGAAGATGAAAGCAATTTTTCGGCGACTATCAAGGCGAAGGCGGCTTTTATCACTCTGCCGATGCAGCTCAAAGGGCAAATCGCCAGTATCGTTCCCCCGGAAACACTGGTCACCGTGCTCAATGTGACCGGACTAAGCGGGATGCTGAAAGTAGGTCAAAAGGTAAGCTACAAGCTGAATGCGGTTGACGGCAAGACCGAAATCGCCTGCGTCGCATCCGGAGAGATGCCTGGTTTCATCGGGCTGCTGCTCACTCCGGTGGCGAAGAACTTCGCCAACAAAATCTTCGCCGATGTGGAGAAGATGCTCCGTAATCTGGCATGACAGCACAAACACCAAAAACAAAACAGAAGCCCCCGGGATTTCCGGGGGCTTTTCCTTTAGCCAGGATGACCCTGTTTACTGTTTCGCTTCGCGTTCGGCTTTCCGTTTCAGAAGTCTCACTGCATAGTCATCGGAGGTCTTCTTCAAGCGCGCCAGCAAAGCATCGGTGTGTTCGTCCTCTTCTTTTTTGAGGGCATTTATCTGGGTATCGGTATATTTCAAAATACCCTTCAGCACTTCATCGGTATGCTGCCCCTCGAAAGGAGGTGCGGTGTACTTTGACTCGTCGATGCCATCCATCTTCGCCGCGTTGCCAATAAGCCGTATTTCCCCGCCTTGCGGATGGGGCAGCTTGAGAATCATATTGCGGTGGTTGATTTGCGGATCTTCAGCGGCTTTGTCCAGGGTATTCACCGGGCCGGACATGATATCTTCCACATGGAACAATTCAAGCCAGTCCGCTGCGGGCGCTGCCGCCAGATATTTTTCGATAGTCTGATTAAAAACTTCCCGGTTCTTCATTCTGGAGTCGGTGTCTTTAAACCGGGGATCGTCAATCATCCACTCGGCACCGATGACCTTTGCCAGCCGCGGCCAGGCGACGCCGATGATGACATACCCTTCCTTGCACTTGTAAGCCCCATACGGAACGAGTGCGAGATGCCCGGAACCCATCGGCTGAGGCACGATGCCGGAAGTGAAATAATAGGAGAACTCATATGCCATTGCCGAGAGCATGCAGTCCAGCAGACCGATATCAATGTGTCTTCCTTCACCGGTGCGTTCCCGCTGGGTGAGCGCGGCGCAAACCGACAGCGCACCGAACAATCCACCCAGAATATCCGCTGCCGGGAATCCCGGCTTGACCGGTTTTCTGCCCGGTTCCCCGGTCAGGCTCATCGTGCCGGCGATGCCCTGCACTGCGATATCGAAAGCGGGGTAATCGATATACGGACCTGATGAACCGAAACCGCTGATGGAGCACATGATGATTTTGGGGTTGACTTCCTTCAGCTTCTCGTAGCCCAGCCCCAGCCGGTCCATGACGCCGTTACGGAAGTTCTCCCAGACCACATCGGAGACCTTGACCAGTTCCAGCAAAGCCTGTTTGCCGCTTTCGGTGCCCAGGTCTAAAATGACCGACTTCTTATTGCGGTTGAATGCCAGGTAGTAGAAGGAATCGTCATGGACCTTCGGTCCCGCGAAGTTGCGGCTCAGTTCGCCGCCGGGAGCCTCGACCTTGATAATCTCGGCGCCCATATCCCCCAGCGTCATCGCCCCGTAGGGACCGGCAATGGCACGGGACAAGTCGAGTATTCGGTATCCCTTCAAAGGTGAGTCCATGTTTTTTCTCCTTCTCCTGTTCCCCGCATAGACTTTATATTGATTTCGGTCTGTATTCCCCGAAGACACCCCTCAGGACGTCGCACATCTCTTGTAGTGTAGCGTACTCTTTGGCACACTCGATGAAATGAGGCATCAGGTTTTCTTGTTCGTTCCTGGCTTTCTGTTCCAGTTCTTTCAGAAGTTGCTTTACCTTGCGGTTATTGCGTGTCTTTTTGACTTCTTTGAGGTTCTTGATCTGGTTGCGTTCAGCTTCAGTCCTTTTTGCAGGGCTGTACGGATGCGGCACATTCCTCGAGACCTGCACTTCAAGTTCAGACTCGCCTGTAAAACAGTTCACGCCGATGACCAGGTCTTCGCCATTCTCAATCCGCTTCTGCCGTTCGTAGGCGCTTTTCGCGATTTCCGCCTGCACATAGCCGCTTTCAATCGCGGAAACGATACCACCCATCTTTTCCACTTTTTGGGACTCTGCCATCGCACCGTTCTCAATCGCATCAGTCAACGATTCGACGTAGTACGAGCCTGCCAGCGGGTCGGTAACCTCGGTAAGGCGTGCTTCATACTGGAGAATACGCTCGGCGTCCTCGGCGAGCTGTGAAGCCTCCAGGCTCCAGCCCAGTCCCAGAGGTTCATCGAACGGCGGATAGGTAATCGGCTGCCCGCCGGACAATGCCGAGGCGATGCCGCCCACTACAGAGCGGGTCAGGTTGTTCAGGACACGCTGGGCGGTGCAGTTTTCCGGCCCGATATGGGCATACTCCCAGGGCTGCCTCAGCAGCATGCTGCGTTCGTTCTTCGCATGGAATTTATCCCGTATGATTTTCGCCCAGACCCGGCGCGCAGCGCGCTGGAAGGCGATTTCCTTGAAGAATTCCATGCTCCCGCCGAAGGCATTGACCGTAAAGCGCGGCACAAACGTATCGACATCCAGTCCGGCATTGACCCCTTCCTGCACATAGGCACTCAGAATCAACGAACTGTACGCCAGGTCCTGTTCCCTGGTACCCCCGGCACCCCTGATGTGATAGCCGCCGAGCTGGTTGATATTCATGTGGGTGCAATTTTCCGTGAGGAAGACCATGCTGTCGCGGATCATGCGCATGGATGGGCGGGGCGGGAATATATAGGTGCCCCGCGCGATATACTCTTTGAGAATATCATTCTGGGGCGTCCCCCGGAGCTTATCCAGCGGGACATTCCGCTTCTCGGCAAGGGCGAAATACATGGCAAGGATGATATTAGCGGGGGCATTAATAGTGAAGTTCGAAGCAATTCTATCAAGTTCGAGGTCGCCCCTGAACGATTCGTAAATAACCTCAAAATCACGCAGGGTGTCCACTGCGACGCCGGTCTTGCCGACGTCTCCCCTCACCAGCGGATTATCCGAGTCATACCCGCACTGCGTGGGCAAATCGAAAGCCAGGTTAGGCCCCGCCTTCTGCCCGCGCTTCTGCATTTCCTTGTAGTAATCGCGGGTGTTTTCCGCTGCGCCATAGCCGGAATAAGTAGCCGCCCGGACCAGTCCGGGTGCCGTCGGCAAGCCGCGCCGGGGAGCAGGGGCTGTGATATTAAAAGGATATGGCCCCGCCGTGAAAGGATACTCGCCGGGAAAGCCTACCTTTTCCATGAATTTGAACTCGCCAAGTTCTGCCGGCGTGTAGAATTTGTTGGGGTTCTTCTCAACGCCAAACCGCTTCAGCGCCGGTTTAACACTGCGTTCCTCCCATTCTTTTCTCCGTTTGCGGATTTCGTTTAAATTCTCGCTCATGTTACCCTCCCGTTAAATATCCTTCATCAGGCAAAAATCGTCTCGCACGGTAAAAGCTCCACCGGGACGCCGGCGTGCCGCTGAATATCCAGGTAAACCCTGCCGGTCAGGTCCCTGCCCCAGCCGCTCAAATTAAACGGCGATGATGGAATGATGACTAAATCCGGCCGCTTTCCCGTACGCTCGATATATTCCGCGATGGCATCGATAAAGTCCTGAACGACCAGCAAATCACCCATGAAAATATTGCCACCGAAATACCG
>JAQTVW010000095.1 GCA_028706655.1 Dehalococcoidales bacterium
GAGTCAGCGCCGTCTGGTTGGAAAAGTCGAAGCGCAGGCGGTCCGGCGTGACCATCGAGCTGCGCTGTTCGGCATGTTCGCCCACGACCTGTCGCAATGCGTAGTGCAGAAGGTGGGTCGCCGTGTGGTTCCGCGCGATATCAAGACGCCGCTCCCGGTTGACCTCCGCAACGACCTTATCGCCGGCGGCAAGGTAGCCCTCGCTAATCTTACCCTGGTGCAGGATGACGTCTGATGCGATGCGGATTGTGTTAGTCACGGTGAAGCGCCCGGTTGTCCCGATGATGTCCCCGGTATCGCCTACCTGTCCGCCCATCTCGCCGTAGAAAGGAGTGGTGTCCAGCACCAGCCCTGCCCCCTGCCCTTCCTCCAGGCGTTCTTCCGCTTTGCCGTCCAGCATGAATTTCAGGACGGTCGCTTTCTGCTTGAAGCAATCATAGCCGACAAAAGCGGTCTCTTCGATATCCAGTTCTTCGCCGGTCTTTGCCATGCCTTTGCCGGCAAATTTGTGGGTGGCGCGGGCGCGCTCCCGTTGCTGTTCCATTTCCGTTTCAAATCCCGCCATGTCTACGGTAAAGCCGGACTTCGCCACAATCTCCCGCGTCAGTTCCACCGGAAAACCGAAGGTATCATATAGTTTGAAGGCGTCTTTGCCGGAGACGGTCTTGTTTTTCTGAGTATGTTTTGCCGCCAGCACGCTGTCAATGAGCGCCAGTCCGGTATTCAAAGTCTCGCGGAAGCGGTCTTCTTCAAGCTCGATGACCCGGAGCACGAAGTCCTGCCTCTGTACCAGTTCGGGGTAAATTTTACCCATGCGTTTGATGGCTGTCCGTGCGACTTCCAGCAGGAACGGCTTGTTTTCTCCCAGCCGCCGCCCGTAGAGGTCGGCACGGCGCAGCAGACGGCGCAGCACGTAACCGCGACCTTCGTTGGAAGGCAGCACGCCGTCGGCAATCAGGAAAGGAATACTGCGCCCGTGCTCCGCCACCACCCGCATCGCGTTATCTGATTCGGCATCTTCGCCGTATTTCTTGCGGGCCAGCGTGGCGACTGTGTCCACCAGCGGGGCGAAGAGGTCGGTCTCATACACCCATGGCTTGCCCTTTGAGGCGGCGGTGACCCGCTCCAGTCCCATGCCGGTATCGATGTTCGGCTTGGGCAGCGGCGTGCGCTTGCCGGACTCGTCCTGGTTGAACTGGGTAAAGACCAGGTTCCAGATTTCTGAAAAACGCCCGCAGCCGCAGTTGGGTCCGCAGGTCGCTTTGCCGCAGCCGTAGCCGGGACCGAAGTCATAGTGGATTTCGCTGCAGGGTCCGCAGGGGCCGGTCTTGCCCGCGGGGCCCCAGAAATTATCCTTTTCGCCGAACCGGACGATTCTCTCCGCCGGTACGCCGATTTCCTGCCAGAGTTTGAAAGCTTCATCGTCATTCAGGAAAACCGTGACCCAGAGCTTTTCTTTGGCGAAGCCCATGCGCCCGGTGAGAAACTCCCATGCCCAGGCGATGGCTTCCTTCTTAAAATAGTCGCCGATGCTGAAATTGCCCAGCATCTCGAAAAAGGTGAGGTGATTGGCGTCTCCCACCGATTCAATATCCGTGGTGCGGAAACACTTCTGGCAGGATGCCAGGCGGCGGTTGGGCGGCACCGCTTCCCCCAGGAAATACGGTTTAATCTGCACCATGCCCGCCGTGGTCAGGAGCAGGGTGGGATCGCCCTGGGGTATCAGGGAAGAACTGGGGATTACAGTGTGTCCTTTTTCTTCAAAAAACTTCAGATAGGCGGCTCTAATTTCGTCACCAGTCAACGGTTCTTCTCCACAAACAGGATATTTTTCTTAACTGATTTTAGGTGAACCCGTCATTAGTGTCAATGCACATAGCTGGTCGCCGCTCTCGTTCCCTGGCAAAGTTCGGCTACGAGAATATTAAGCGCCAGTTCGCCGTCGTATCCGGTCTTGATGGCGATATCCGCTTCCAGCAACCGACGGTAGACTTCGGCAAGGCGTTCCAGTGAATACTTGCCCGCCTGTTCCGTCGCCTTGCGCACCAGAAAATCGGCGGAAAGTCCCAGCCTGCTCTGCAATTCGATGGCGGAGAGGCCCTGTTTCGCCAGCTCTTTCATACGCACCAGTACCCGCGCCTGCCGGGTAATCATTACCAGCAGGTAAGTCGGCGCCGCCCCCTGGTCGAGCAGCTTTTGCAGCAGTTCCTGGGCGATAACCGCGCGGGATTCGAGGATAGCATCCACCATCGCGAATACATTTGCTTCCTGGGCATCGCTGACCAGCAGCCGGACGTCCGGTTCTTCGATGCGCCGCCCCGCGGCAAAAAGGCTCAGCTTGTCGATTTCGTTCGCCATGGCACGCAGGTCGCTGCCCACGAACCTCGCTAGTAAGTCTGTCGCCTGCGGCGAAATTTTGCCCCCCTGCCCCGCAACCCGCTTCTCAATCCACTGGCGCAGTGCTGCGGTACGCATCACCGGAAATGCCTTGATGACCGCTTTTGATTTGCTCAATTCCTTGAGCAGCGGATTCTGATTGCCTATCTTGCCATCGACAAGCACTAAAATCGTGAAATCGGGCACCTGCCCGAAGTAAGTGGCGAAGCTCTGGTATTCGCTTTCCGCCGTCTCGAGGCGGGTCTTCTTGCGTGAAGGTTTGCTGCGCGGCTCAAACCGTTCCAGCATCCCGTGAATGATAACCAGCCGCTGCGCCGCCAGGAAAGGCATCGTTTCGCAGGCGCCTCTAAGGTTCTCCAGCGTCACCTGGGCTCCTTCAAGGACAGCCATATTGGTCGCCAGCGCAGTAGCATCGCCGATGCCTTTTTTAAGCTCGTCCAGCGCCTGCTGGCGGCTGAACTCATCTTCGCCGTGGAACACGTACAACATGACACCCTATTGTACCATAAGCACGCTGCTGGTTTGACAAACCGCCTCCCGATGGGGAATAATCGCAAGGGTAGAAACACCCGCTGCATTTGAGAGGTGAAGCATGATTCTGAATATCCCGGAGCTGCCCGAAGAGTTGAAAAAACTGGTGACTATTGCTACGGATATTGAGCTTGCCGAGAAGCTGCGCGTGCAGGCAATCGAATCTATCAGCCATGGCCGCAGCTATGAAGCGCTGCTTGCCCTGCTCAGTCTGGCGGCAGATGAAAAGCTCACTTTCCCGGAGCGCGACCTCGCCGTCAAGAAAGCCCGCGACCTCATCAAGGCAGCCGCCCACTAAACTGATTTCCGGATAAATACTGATGAATATTGAAATCGGCATCCTTGGCTTACCGTTGAGCGGCAAGACTACCGTCTTTAACGCCCTGACCAGCGGCAAAGCGGATACCACCAGCCGTTCCCCCGAAGCCAAAGCGCATATCGGCGTCGCCAAAGTGCCGGACCCGCGCATCAAGGTGCTTTCCGATTTATTCAAATCCGCCAAGCAGGTGCCTGTGGAAATCGGCTATATCGATATCGGTGCCCAGGTCAAGACACCCGCCAAGGAAAAAGGCATCGCCGGGGAACTGCTCAACCAGCTCAGCAAGACGGACGCCTTGATTAATGTCGTGCGCGCTTTCAAAGAAGAAAGCGTCCCCCACCCCACCGGCAGCATCGATGTGAAACGGGACATCGCCGCGATGAACCTGGAACTCGCCTTCTCCGATATCGCCATTATTGAGCGGCGGCTGGAGCGCATCGAATCCTCGATGAAAGGAGCCAAAGCAGCCGACCGCCAGACAGCGCTCCGCGAGCAGGAGTTATTACTCAAAATAAAGGCGGAACTGGAAAAAGAAATCCCTATCCGGGAAATGGGACTGGAAGCCGGCGAAATGAAGGCGCTTTCCAACTACCAGTTCCTTACCGCGAAACCCCTTCTCATCGTGGTGAATATCAGCGAAGACCAGTTGCCGCAAGCCGGAGCGATGGAAGCCGAACTGAATAAAGAATACGCCCGCCCCCGCTGCGGCGTGATTACCCTGTGCGGCAAGCTGGAAATGGAACTGGCGCAAATGAATGACGCCGACCGCGCCGCGTTCCGTGCTGATTTTGGCATTAAAGAGTCCGCTCTGGAACGGACTATCAAGTTATCTTACGAATTGCTCGGTCTGATTACCTTTCTCACTACCGGACCTGATGAGACCCGTGCCTGGACGGTGCCCTTCGGGACACCCGCGCCCAAAGCCGCCGGCAAAATTCACTCTGACCTGGAGCGGGGTTTCATCCGCGCCGAGGTCATTTCCTATGAAGATATGGTCAAATGCGGCACGATGGCTGAGGCAAAAAAGAAGGGACTGCTGCGGCTGGAAGGCAAAGAGTACGTTATCAAAGAAGGTGATATCGTCACCTTCCTGTTCAACGTTTAACGCACCGCCGTACGAATAGTTTGAGCCCTTCCTGGTTTTCCACGGTTACGTTCTCCCCTTCATTCACGTCACCCTCCAGTGATTCGGCGCCCCAGAGCTCGCTGCCGATTTTAACCATTCCCTGCGGTTTCAGCGGCTCGATGACTCTGGCAATACATCCATTCATTGACGGCAAGCCGGCCAATTCTTTTTTCTTGAGGGCACGCGTTCCCAGCACATAGGTAAGCACCGCAAAGCCCGCCCAGCCAAGCATCACTGTGATAAGCACCGGCAGCGGTATCATGATTCCCAGGTAAGGCAGCACCCAGCGCCATGCCAGCACCAGCGCTGTCTCTTCTACCGCTGTCGTAATTATTGCCGTAAACAAGCGCATTTTAAATAATCACCCTCTGAGTTTCATTATAGCACTCGCACCTGCCCGGATTTCCAAATTGACACGGGTCTTGACAAAAGAAACCAGGTGTGTTATTTTTATTGAAAATAAGTAAACGATTGCTTACTTATACGTATTTCTCAAGCTATTTCGGCTGTCCCGGCACAACCGCTCAGGATAGCATCAATACATAGGGAGGAGGAAACAAATGGTAGAAAACAGTGCCCCCGCTGAACAGAAAGAAGTCAAAAAGAAAAAGGGCTTCTGGGGGAAGTTCGGCACCTTTTTGATGATGGGCGGCTGGATACTCATCCTGGTGGTAGTGATGGGCATCATCATCGCTATTTCGGCAGCCACCGGCGGCTAAGTCTAAGATTTTGGGTTCACTACTCCGCCATAGCGCCAGGATCCGCGAATTATCAGCGCTTACTCGCCGATTTTTAGCGGATTCTGGTATTCTATCTTCGCTGTAACACGGTCTTTCCTTATTACAAGGACGAGAAAGTTAAAAGCGCCGTCTTTCGCTCATGATTACTTTATGGTAATATTTTGATAGTCCAACCCGCGAGGAGATGCCGCGTGCCGCAAAAACGCTCCAGCACGACAGTACGGAAGAAACAAATAATCGATGCCGCCCGCAAGCTTATCACCAGATACGGCAGTGAACACGTTACTGTAAGAAGAATCGCCAAGGAGACCGGCATCTCGGAAGGGGCGATTTACAAGCATTTCAAGAGCAAAAGGGATGTCCTCTCCCTGCTCGTCGACGATGTTGAACAGATGCTGCTTGCGGAAGTTAACTTGACCCTTCCTGCCGACGGTTCTCTGGAAGCCATTGAAAATGTTTTTTTGGAGCACATGACTCGCGTTGTGGAACGGCGGGGCATTGCTTTCCAGGTTATCGCGGAAATTGTCAGCTTCGGAGATAAAAAACTGAACAGGAAGGCTTACCAGGTTATCGATAAGTACACCGCCAGCATCGCAGATATCCTGTCCCGGGGAGTCAAAGCCGGTATCATCCGCACCGATATTGACCTTGATGCCGCATCCGGGCTGTTTTACTGCCTCACTCAGGGACTGGTCAATACCTGGACGCTAAGCCAGAACAGCTTCGATATGAAAGAAAAATATATTTCCCTGTGGAGTGTTTTCCGCCAGGCAATCCTGAAAAGTCCGGATTGATTAACGCCGCCCGGCTAATTAGTAGTTCAGCTTGTTGACTTTGGCAAAATCATCTGCGCTCAGCGGCTCCCAGGAGGTCAGTTTTCTGTTCTCGATTCTAATCGTAAATGTCCCCCGGCACTTCCAGCAGCGGAATGGTCCCTTATAATCAAGCTCGCGAAAAGAAAAACTCGTCTCGGTGCCGCAGCTCGGACAGTTTATTTTAAACAGCATGATAAAGACTCCTTACCCCTGCAATTCGCTTCTTCTAATATACTACAACCATAAGTGCTTTGTTTCAATACTGCCCGGGAATATTTAGGGCGCTACTCGGCTCACTATTGGGGAGTCAAGAGTCAGCCGGCGGCTGGCCGCTATGACTAAACCATAGGTAAAGTACAATCGCCTTAGGCACTATGCACCTCAGAAGCGTCAATCGGTGTCAGGGTAGCATCTAAGACAGGCTTAGCGTATTTACCCAAAGGTCTGCGGGATAGCCTGACTTTGTAGTCAATAT
>JAQTVW010000096.1 GCA_028706655.1 Dehalococcoidales bacterium
GATTCCTCATCAAGTTTGCCGGAGAGCAGGGCGGCAATCGCATCCACGACCAGCGATTTGCCGGCACCGGTCTCGCCGGTAATCACGTTCAAGCCGGGACCGGGACTCCAATCAATCTCCTCGATAATGCCGAAGTCTTTGACCTTTAAATCGAGCAGCAAATAAATCCTCTAAGATTGCTTCGCCAGGTGACTGTATTTTTTACAGAACTCTCGGTACCACTGCAACTGCTCCTGTATCATATCGCGAATGGGCAGGTGATAGGGGCACCTTGTTTCGCATTCGCCGCATTCTATGCAGTCTTTGGCTTTGGTGATGGCATCATGGAACCAGCCGGTCAGGAGGCTCTCCGGCGGCAGCCGGCGTTCAAAAGTGAAGCTAGACATAACTACCGAAATCGGTATACCGGCGTTGCAGGGCTGGCAGTAATCGCAGCGGCGGCAGAAACGGTTGCCCATGGTGCTGCGGATACGTTCCATTTCCTCGCGCTCAGCACGGGTCAGTTCGGCGGGACCGTTGATGACTTTTATGATTTCATCTATCTCATGCGGCTTTTCGATGCCGGGAATCGTGATGACATCAGGGAACTGGAGGAAGAATTTGAAAGCGATATTAATATTATCCAGAGCGCCGCCGTTGAGCGGCTTCATGGCGATAAATCCTACGTCATGCTTTCTTGCCAGCGGCAGTAAATCATCGGCAGGTTCTCGGGTGACGAAGTTGAACGGCACCATGATAGTGGAAAAATGGTCGGTCGCAACCAGTTGCTTCGCGACATCCCAGTTGTGAGAGGTTATGCCGATATGACGGATGAGCCCTGCCTTCTGGGCATCCCGTGCGGTATCGAGAGGTCCGCCGGGAGCAAGGATGGCATCCATGCCTTTTTTATCGCTGATATTGTGGAACTGGTAAACATCTATATAGTCCACCTGCATATGCTTGAGGCTGAGTTTGAGATGTTTTTCCACTCCCTCGCGGTCGCGCGCCTGGGTCTTCGTCGCCAGAACTATGTCTTTACGAGGTCTTCCCTGGATTGCTTTTCCGATACGCTCCTCGCTGTTGGTGTAGCCGTTAGCAGTATCGAGATAATTGATGCCGTGTTCCAGGCATCTTTTAACGACCGCAATCGCTTCTTCCTCGGTATCGCGCTGGATGGGAATTCCCCCGAAACCCAGGCGGGTCACCATCAGGTTCGTTCTACCCAGCCTTATCTTGTCCATTTTTCCTCTTTCCCGTGACTACTAGCGCCATGATAGCTTTAAGGCGCCGGCGCTGTCAATCCGGCATCAAGTCGCAGTAATAAATTTTGCGATGATGGTTGCCAGGTCGGCGATATCTTTCTGGAAGACAAACTCGTCTCTGCCGTGGATATTGTTGTTGGGGCGGATGACCCCGCAGCCGAAGTGCCGCGCGCCCCATTCCAGAGTTGAAATCGGGGCAAAATCGCCGGAGCCCATCTCGCCGTACTTGCCGGTGCTGCCGGTAACCTGTTTAATAATCCCCGCCAGTTCATCGATGATGGCATCGTCTGCGGGCGGTACCGTGGGGATGCGGAAAATCCGCGCCACTTCCCAGCGCACGTCTTTGACCGAAAGCAGAGTGTGCATCAGTTCTTCTTCCGCTTCGGCGAGGTTTTCTTCCGGGATAAGGCGGCGGTCGATGGATACGAGGCATTCATCGGGGATAATGTTGACCTTGAGTCCCCCTTTGACCACATTGATATTGAGCCGCGCCTCCATTTTTTTGAGTCCCGAAGCCGGCTCGGCATCGATTTTCGATTTTCGTTGGACCACCGTTTTCTTGAGGTCAAGGAGGGCATTGACCAGCCGGGCAGCGCCTTCCACGGCATTCTCGCCGAGGTGCGCCATTGCTGAATGCACCGACTTGCCTTTTACCTTGATATCCAGGTGAATGGCGCCCAGACTGGCGATGAACACCGCGCCGAAACCGGAGTCCAGGTCGAAGAAATAGGAGCCGTCCAGCGGCTGCAGGAATTTGCCGAGATAGCGGAGTTGGTTTGCCTGCCCCACCTCTTCATCGGTAGTGACCATCACCGAGATGTCATATTTGAGCGGCTTGTTTTTAATCCCGTCCAGGGCATAAAGCAGGGCGACCAGCGAACCTTTCATATCGGAAGCGCCGCGACCGTAGATTTTGCCGTCTTCTATCCGGGGTGAAAAAGCATTCCAGCCTTCCGCTGGGACAACATCGATGTGCGCATAAAACACGAGCCGTGGTTTGCCCAGATTACGGCGGTGTGCCAGCATGTTGACTCTCGCCTCGTTGCCATCGGAGTGCTCTTTGGGAATAGTAATGCGCTCGGTAGTACAGCCAGCCTGCCGGAACAAAGGCTCAAGATAATCGAGCGCCTTTTCGTAATTCAAGCCGGGCGGTGCGGAAGTATTGATGGCGATATAGTCCTGGAGCACTTTGACGTAGTCCATGCCGTACCTCCTGAGGTGACTCTGGTCCGCAGCTGTCGTTCCATAGAAAGGAAGCAGATAAAGTCTATGGCTGTTTATTTAAACAACCGTAATCTGTTAAGTTATGTGAATTTACTTCTTGCTTTTAAATTGCTTGAGCTGCTCGTAGCCGGGACTCTTGCGATAGAAATCGTCCCGGGAATAACATCCGGAGACCAGTCCGAAGCGCAGGGATGTGACGCAGTCATTACAACTGCGGCAGATGAACTGACTCTTCAACGGATTGCCTTCGATGATATCGGCAACGATATCGGGGTAGCACAATGCCATGCGCCCCAGCCCGATGAAATCGATTTTGCCTTCGCTCATGATTGCCTGCGCCACGTTGGGCAGCCATTGCTGGAGATACGAATAGGCGGTGCCGACGTGGAGCATATCCGGGCGTTTTTGCTTCAGTTCTGCGGCTACGGATGTTAAACGGGCAACTCCCACCAGCGGGTCTTCCGGCGGCTGGTAACTATCAGCGGAAGAAACGATAGAAGGGCGCAGGATGTGACCGTTGTAAGCCGCGCCGGCGGAAAAACTGAGCAATTTGATGTCCAATTTGTTCATCAGGTCGAGGAAAGCTAGCGGCTCAGTCAGGTCGATGCCCAGTCCGGTGCCATCGCCGCCAAAAGCATAACGGTAGCTGGCACCGGCAAAAGGCACGGGTTCACCGCGCCCATCAGCGCCTCGCTGGAACGGCACAAAGTCGAAGGCGCTCAGGCGCACGGCGAGTTCCATCTCCGGGACTTCAGTCCGCATGCCGCTCACTACATTCCGCAGGAAGCGCGTGCGGTTTTCAAAGCTGCCGCCATAGCGTCCCGGACGGTCGAAGGCGCTCAGCAGTTCATGTCCGAAATAGCCGTGACAGTGCTTGATATCGACAAAGTCGAAGCCTGCCTTTTTTGCCCGGGCTCCCGCCTTGACGAAGTCCTCTTCCAACCGGCTGATTTCGCCGTCGGTCATTACCGGGTCATCAGGATTGACTTTAAACATCCCGTCGATGCCGGGATGATGATAAACAATTTTTGGTTCGCGGCGTTTATGGTCATGCGGTTTGGCAAGGCGACCCGAGTGGGTCAGCTGCAAGCCCACCATTAAATCATCGCTCCTGCCGAAGCGTTCTTGATGGGCTTTGACCAGTCCTTCCCTCATCCTGGCGATGTCATCAACGGTAGAGTCCAGCAGCATCAACTGGTTGGGATTGCCTCTGCCATCAGGGCAGACGGCGGTCGCTTCCAGCCAGATTAGCTTGGCGCCGCTGGTTCCGAAACGCTGCCAGCGCCTTCGTGTCAGGTCGGTGGGGTGCCCGTCGGTGGTGCCGTCGAAACCCTCCATCGGCAATATGGCAAATGAATTACCGATGGTCCTGCCGTGCAGGGTATGGGTTTTCGCCAGTGGCGAATCCTTGCCGGAGAGCATCTTTTCTGCAAAAGGCAGAGAGATACTGAGTGAGTTCAGATAAGCGGTAAAATCCGGGGCGGTTCTTAATGTACTTATGTTTCGCATGCGCTATTATATTTACCGCCATGGAGAATTGTCAAACAGATATACACGTAAAAAGAGAGATTATTAAGAATGATGGAGAATAATTATCTGCGGTTATCGAGCAAACGGCTGCGCAACTGGCCGCATCCGGCGTTGATTTGCAGCCCGCGCCGTACGCGGACGGTGTAATTAAGATGCAGACGCTTGAGCTCGTTCTCAAAAGCGAGGGCGGCTTCAGGTGTCGGCGGACGGAACCGTGAATCCGGGGTGCTGTTTGCCGGGATGAGATTGACGTGGCAGTTCATGCCCTGCACCAGGTGTACCAGCGCTCGCGCCTGCGGCAGAGAATCGTTAATTCCTTCAAAAAGGGTGTATTCGAAGCTGGGGCGGCGTCCGGTGGCGGTAAAGTAATCACGGACAGCCTGAATCAGTTCTTTCAACGGGTATTTTTTATTTATCGGCACCAGCTGGTCGCGCAGGGAGTCATCAGGGGCGTGCAGTGAAATTGCCAGTCCGACCTGTAGCTTTTCCTTGCTCAGGCGTTCAATCATGGGTATTATGCCGGAGGTTGAAATCGTCATGTGGCGGGCGCCCAGCCCGAAGCCTTCCGGCGCGTTGAGCATTTCGATAGCCTGCCAGAGGTTATCATAGTTCGCCATCGGTTCGCCCATGCCCATGAAGACCACGTTGCTTACCGAGTCCTCGGTGGGGCGGAGGCGGCGGGCGTAGTACAGCACCTGGTCTATGATTTCACCCGGGGTGAGGTTGCGTTCGAAACCCTGCTGTCCGGTGGCACAGAAAGCGCAGCGGACAGGGCAGCCGACCTGCGTTGACGCACAGACGGTATAGCGGGCATGCCCTTCCGAGCCGGGATACGGCATCAGCGCCGATTCGATAGTCTTGCCGTCGGCGAGGGTAAACAGAGTTTTGACCGTGCCATCAGGGTCGTATACTTCATGCGCCACGGCGAGACTGTGCAGATTGGCTTTTTCTGCCAGCTTTTCGCGGAATGACCTGGGCAGGTTGGTCATCTCGTCAAAGGAAGATGCCAGCTTCTGATAAAGCCACTCCTGGAGCTGTTTCGCCCGGTAGACGGGTTCGCCCAGAAACTGAAGCAGTTCCTTGATTTGCGCTGTCGTCAGGTCAGTGACACAGGTAGATTTTGCGGTTATCGTTTGGTTCATAATGCTAAGTACGGGGAAATTCGTTATAATATATAAGTATCGTAGATTGGTCTCGTACTCTTATATTGTAACAGGAAATAGATTCGACCGCCAATGACAAGCTTTCACTGTCCTGCTGTGGCGGTCTATTAAAATGCTTTCGGTAATCGTTCTGCTCACGGTATTCGTGTTTATATCGGTGCGCCGGATAGGCAGCCTTAAGCTCCAGATATGGCAAATCATGCTGGGCGGCGCACTGCTGGTACTGGTGACCGGGCAGATTTCGTTAGTTGATGCCGCTGCCGCCATCAATTTGGATGTGATGTTTTTCCTCTTCGGTATGTTCGTCGTGGGGCAGGCGCTGGAGGAAAGCGGCTACCTTTCTCATCTTTCTTACCGCTTTTTCAAGGGAGCCAAGACTTTTGATGCCCTGGTGTTGCTTGTTCTGGTCGGCATGGGAGTACTTTCCGCTTTTCTGATGAACGACACGATGGCAATCGTCGGCACGCCGGTGGTCTTGCTCATCGCCCGCAAGAACGGACTTAAGGCGAAGGTGCTGCTGCTGGCGCTCGCTTTTGCCGTGACTATCGGCAGCGTCATGAGTCCCATCGGCAATCCGCAGAACCTGCTGATTGCATTGAACGGTAATGTTGCCAACCCCTTTCTGACGTTTCTCAAGTACCTGCTTTTGCCGACGATGTTGAACCTGTTCCTGGCTTACCTGTTGCTGCGCTTCTTCTACCGCGACCATTTCAATATGAGACCTTCGCACAACTTGCCCGACCCCCTCAAGGATACCGGACTGGCGGTACTGTGCCGAGTCTCATTGGTCATGCTTGTAGTGCTGATACTTGCCAAGATTGCGGTGGTATCCCTCGGCATTCCGGTCGACTTCCGGCTGACTTACATCGCTCTGGTTTCCGCGCTGCCCATCCTGCTTTTCAGCCCCCGGCGGCTGGATATCGTCCGGCAGTTGGACTGGTGCACACTGGTCTTTTTTGCGGCGATGTTTGTCCTCATGGCGAGTGTCTGGGAAGGCGGATTCTTCCAATCGGTAATCGGTTCCCTGAAGGTGAATCTGCTCTCGATTCCCATGATTATGCTGGTCAGCGTGGTTTTAAGCCAGTTTATTTCCAACGTGCCGCTCGTTGCTTTATATCTGCCCCTGCTGGTACAGTTGGGCGCTTCGACGCGGGAGATGGTGGCGCTGGCGGCGGGGAGCACGATTGCCGGCAATCTTTCTATCCTGGGGGCA
>JAQTVW010000097.1 GCA_028706655.1 Dehalococcoidales bacterium
CGCCTCGCCCGCTGGAACAGGGGGTGCTGGTCGGAAGTATGGTTCACCACCAGTTCTGTGATGACGCGGATATTACGGCGGTGCGCTTCCTCGACAAAGGACTTGAAGTCCGTCATATTGCCGTAATCTGGCAGGATATTGTAATAATCGGAGATATCGTAGCCGTCGTCCTTGAGCGGCGAGGGATAAAATGGCAATAGCCAGATGGCGTTTACGCCGAGGTCCTCCAAATAATCGAGCTTGCTAATCAGCCCCTGGAAATCGCCGATGCCATCGCCGTCGCTGTCCGAGAAAGCACGGACATGGACTTCATATATGATGGCGTCTTTGTACCAGAGCGGGTCATCCGGCAAGTGAGACGCTTCCGAATTGTTTTTCATCGTTATTTCCCAAGCAGCGAATGGATGTGTTCGAGCAACTGTTTGATACTGAGTCCCTTGGTAAAGAGTCCGGCGGCGCCGTGTTTAATGCTGTCCCGCTGCACGGACGGACTGCGCGGAGACATGACGATAAACGGCACTTTGGCTTTATGCAGTTCTTCCAGGTGTTCCCAGATGCCATGGTCGAAAGCGGAAACATCGACGAGCGCCAGGGAGATTTTACCCTCTTTCTGGATTGCGTCAACGAGTTCGGGGAGACTGGCGGCAGAGACAACCTGATAACCTTCCTTGCCGAGTTGTTTCGCCAGCCCTTCCAGCTGGCTGCGGTCGGTGACAGCTGTCAGTATTATTTCTTGTTCAGACATAACTCACTCCTTGCCGGGACCGGTGTCTCCATGGTATCAGGAGCTAACAGTCCGCATCGCCACCCCGTTCATCAACATCCAGGTTTTGAAACAACGTTCGTGTAAAGGCATGATATTGCATTAACAGCAACTTTTCAAGTGCTGCCCGTTCCTGATAGAGGACTATTTTTCAATCCGGAAAATGTGCGCCGGGCAAATGCCGGGATTCAGCTCGATGTAGTTGTGGTCACCCTGCCAGGTATAGCGGGAATTATTGAGCAGGTCATGTACCTGGAATGGTTTGCGCGGGTCGATGCCGAGCATCTGAATAGGAAGCTCCACGAATCCGGCTTGAGTGCGCTGGGTGTCCAGGTTGACCACGGTCAGGATGATGTTGTTTAAGTCCGCTGTATGTTTGCTGTAGGCGATGAGCTGGTCGTTGCCGATATTGTGGAACTGGAGGCTCAGGTTGCCCTGCAGCGCCTCGTTTTCCCGGCGCGCCTTGTTCACCAGCGTAACAAAGTCTTTCAGACTGTCTGTGCGCTCGACGTCCCAGTGCTTGATTTCATATTTTTCCGAGTGCAAATATTCCTCGCTGCCGGCTTCTCTGGGGAGGTGCTCGCCAAGCTCGAACGCAGGACCGTAAATTCCGTAGCTGGCGCTGAGGGTTGCCGCCAGCACCAGCCGCGCCATGAAAGCGGCTCGTCCGCCGGTCTGGAGATGGGGTGTCAGGATATCCGGGGTGTTCGTCCAGAGACTGGGCCGGAAAAACTCGCGCACATCGGTTTTGGTAAGCTCGGTGAGATACTGGGACAGTTCCCATTTGCTGTGCCGCCAGGTGAAATAGGTATACGACTGGGTGAAACCCAGTTTGGCGAGGCGGTACATGATTTTGGGTCGGGTAAAAGCTTCGGAAAGGAAGATAACATCCGGATGGTCTTTCTTAACTTCCGTAATCAACCATTCCCAGAAGCGGAAGGGCTTGGTGTGGGGATTGTCCACACGGAAGATTTTGATGCCCTGTTCTATCCAGAAGAGAAAGATGCTTCTCATCTCCGTCCAGAGTTCCTGCCAGTGCTCCGTCTCGAAGTTCAGAGGATAGATATCCTGGTATTTTTTCGGCGGATTCTCCGCGTATTGTACCGTGCCGTCCGGGCGCCAGCGGAACCACTCCGGGTGTTTCTTGACATAAGGATGGTCGGGCGAGCATTGCAGGGCGATGTCCAGCGCAATCTCGATGCCATAGTCTTTCGCGCGGGCAATGAGATGATGGAAGTCCGCCATCGTCCCCAGTTCGGGATTGATGGCTTTGTGACCGCCTTCCTCTGAGCCGATTGCCCATGGCGTCCCGGGGTCGTCCGGCTCTGCGGCAAGGGCGTTATTCCGTCCCTTGCGGTTGGTGTGTCCGATAGGATGAATGGGTGGGAAGTACAAAACATCGAAGCCCATCCCGGCAATGTAAGGCAGGCGGGCTTCGCAGTCTTTGAAAGTACCGTGCCTGCCCGGTTCGGTAGAGGCGGAGCGGGGGAACATTTCATACCATGTGCTGAAGCGGGCTTTTTCACGGTCGATACAGGCTGACAATTCAGGATAAGTGACCGCGAACGCTCGTTCGGAATATTTTGCTATGAACTGCGCCAGTTCTTCGCTGAGAATGAGGGATGTTTTTGCGGGCAGCTTCGCCTGTTTTGACTGGAGAGTTTTAGCCCAGCCGCGCAGCTTTTCCGTATCGGCGCCGGTTGCCCGCGCGGCGGTCTCGGCGACCATCTGAGCGCCGATGAGCAGATTCACGCCGATGTCTTCCTGCTTCGCTTCGACTCTCTTTACAAAATCATGCCGCCACGAATTGAAGGCGTCACTCCATGCCGTAATCGTGTAGCGATACCACCCTACTTCGCTGACGTTAAACGAGGCGCGCCAGCGGTCATTGCCCAGCGCCTCCATCGGGATTTCCGTCCAATGGGTATCACGCTCATGATGGTATAGGAGGCGTGCTGAAATCGCATCATGCCCGTCGGCAAAGATGTCGGCTTCCACCTCGATGGATTCACCGGTGACCCGTTTGATGGGGAAACAGCCGCCGGCAACTTCAGGCTTGACGCCTTCGATAACGATGCGGATTCTGCCCCCGGTTTTTTCCATGTTGTCTTTCATTCAATAAGTTCGGAAGCTCTATGCAATTTTTTCTACTTTGAGCATGTTGGTGCTTCCGGCGACGCCGACCGGTACCCCGCCGGTAATCACGATTAAATCGCCCTTTTTTGCCATCCCCAGTTCGCGCGCCAGCCCGGCGCCGGTGGTGAATAATCCATCTACCGAAGCGACGGAAGGAATCTGCATGGGACTAACGCCCCAGTGCAACAGGAGTTGTCCGCAGACCGCTGCCGATGGCGTAATCGCAAGGATGGGCACCGGCGGACGGTACTTGGCCACCCGCCGCGCCGTACTGCCGGAATGAGTAAATGCCACAATTGCGGATGCTCCCAATCGATAGGCGGTGTAGCAGGCGCTGTAGCTGATTAGTTCATCGGTCTCGTGTTCAATCCACTTGCCGCCCCGCTCGCTCATAAGCAGCTCGTAGGGTAACCTCGTCTCGGCGGCTTCGGCAATCTTTGCCATCGTCTTGACCGCCAGCACGGGATAACTGCCGATTGACGTCTCCGCCGAGAGCATAGTGGCATCCGTGCCGTCCAGGATGGCGTTCGCCACATCGGTTACTTCGGCGCGGGTGGGACGGGCGGCATGAATCATGGATTCCAGCATCTGGGTGGCAGTGATAACCGGTTTGCCCGCCTGGTTGCTCTTGCGGATGATTTCTTTCTGAGCCAGCGGTACCCTCTCCAGCGGAATGTCCACGCCGAGGTCGCCGCGGGCGACCATGATGCCATCGCTCGCTTTTAGAATGCGGTCGAATTTACGCACGGCGTCCCCGCGCTCAATTTTGGAGATGATGGGAATTTCCACGTGGTTCTCCCGCAGGATGGCGCGCGCGCCGGCGACATCATCGGCGCTGCTGACGAAAGAAAGCGCGATATAGTCCGGCTGCTGCGTAATGGCAAACAGAATATGCTGACGCAGTGCTTCTGTAATAAACGGCACCGAGTTGTGCATGCCGGGCACGACCAGTCCGCGATCCTCGGTAAGCACGCCCCCGACGGTGACGCGGCATTTGACTTCATCATCGGCTGTGCCGAGCACGCGCAGTTGCAGCGCGCCGTCATCGAGGAGAATAGTATCTCCTATCTTGACGTCCTGCGGCAGATTGGGCAGACTTACCGGCACCAGCGTGGCATCGCCCTCGATTTCCTGCGTGGTCAGGGCGATGAGCGCACCTCTTTTTAATACTGCTTGTCCGCCCTTGAGCTTGCCGGTGCGGTATTTAGGTCCGGGCAGGTCCATCAGGATGGCTACCCTCATTCCAAGGTGCTCGCTGATGCGCCGGATGGTCTGGATGTAGTGCGCGTGCATTTCGTGACTGCCGTGGGAAAGGTTGAGCCGGGCGACGTTCATACCCGCCCGGATGAGCCGCGTGATAACGCTTGCCGAGCCGGTAGCGGGACCGATAGTGGCGACTATCTTGGTGCGACGGCGGTATAATCCTGTTTTCATAACCATATCTTAATCGTAAGCGGCAGATTACTCAAGCTTTGCCAATCCTGCCCGCGCGAAAACCGCCGCGCCGAGCACGCCTGAATCGCCGCCCAGCGCGGCGCGGGCAAAACGTGTGGCTTCATACGGCTTGCGGAAGGCGCGCGCCCGCGCTTCTTTGAAAGCCGGTTTCAGCAGCATATCACCCATATTCGAAAGCCCCCCGCCGATGACAATCAGTTCCGGGTTGAAGACGTTAATCAGGTTCGCCAGACCCACGCCAAAATAATACGCGGTACAGGCAATCAGTTCCTTTGCCAGTTTATCGCCGTGCTTGGCGGCAAGCTGGATAGTCTCGGCATTTATCTTGTTAATGTCTCCTCCGGCGTAGTCCAGAATCGCCGATACCGCTCCCTTTTTAATATGGCTGGTGGCTTCCCGTGCCAGCGCCGAACCGGACGCCAGCGCTTCCCAACAGCCATGATTACCGCAATCACAGAGCGGGCCATCGGCTTGAATCGTCATGTGTCCCACCTCTCCGGCGGCGCCGATGGCGCCCATGTAAAGTTTGCCATCGATGACAATCCCTCCGCCGATGCCGGTGCTGATGGTGACGTAGATAAAGTGGCGCATGCCTTTCGCCGCGCCGTAGTGCAGTTCCCCCAGGGCGGCGGCGCGCGCATCGTTCACCAGGAATGCCGGCTTGCCCAGTTTGCGGGAGATGGTGTCTCTCAGCGGCACATCCTTCCAGCCGGGCAGGTGCGGTGAGGTGAACAGTATGCCGCTCTCCGGGCTGGACGGGCCGGCAGCGCCGATGCCGACGGCGCTAATATCATTTACGGTAAGCTTTGCCACGGCGATGGCGCGTTTCGCCGATACGGTCATAGCGGTAATGATGGCGGCGACACCTTCGGCGGCGGGAGTCGGCGTCTGGTCGCGGGCGAGGACATTACCGGCGGCATCAATGACCGCCGTCAATATTTTAGTCCCGCCGAGGTCGATGCCCAGTACCGGAGGCTGCGTGTTCATGGCAACAAGCATAGTGAATTTACATAAATTCGTCAAGGAGGGATTCGAACTGGAGCGGGTTGATCTTCTGCTTGACGAGGGGCAGCTTTTTCAGCGCGGGCACCGTCTCTTCATAAACAGGTCTTTCCTGCCGGTAAATCAGTCCGATGGGGATGCGGTCGCCCCATTCCATTGCTTTGGCGAAAGCCGCTGCTTTGCTGGCAGGGTCATAGCTCTTGTCATCGTCCAGCTTGTAGACGCGCTCCTTGTACCACGCGAAGGTGTTTTTGTGATTGAAGGAAACGCAGGGTTGGAGGATATCGACTAAGGCGAAGCCGCGATGGGTGATTGCCATCTGTAAAATTTTGGAGAGGTGCTCGACGTCTCCCGCGAAACCGCGCGCCAGGAAACTGACCTCGGAAGCCAGCGCCAGGGTCATCGGATTGAGCGGCTGAATCGCGCCCAGCGGCGTGGTCTTGGTGACAAAGCCGGCATCGCTGGTGGGTGATGCCTGCCCCTTGGTCAGCCCGTAGACCTGGTTGTTGTGCACCATGTAGGTCAGGCAAACGTTGCGGCGCATCGCCGCCAGCGTATGGTTCAAGCCTTCGCCGTAAGCGCCGCCGTCGCCGTCAATAACAACAACGTGCAGCTCATGGTTAGCCAGTTTCGCCCCGGTGGCTTCCGGGATAGCCCTGCCGTGCAGCCCGTTGAGCACGTTGCCGCGGGTGTAATGGGGCAGCTTGGGCGCCTGCCCGATGCCGGAGACCATCAAAAGCCGGTGCGGCTCGATGTTAAGAGCGACCATCGCTTTGCGGAACGCCTGTAAGATACCGAAGTTGCCGCAGCCGGGACACCACGCGATGGGTGATGCCTGCGCGTAGTCCTGCAACGTGACCATGTTAAGCCACCTCCTTTTTCAGGTGGTCGAGGATGTATTGCGGGGTAATGGGTCGACCGTCATAGCGGAGGATGCTGTTATCTGCCTTGATACCCGTTTCCCGCCGGATGAGCTGCGCCATCTGCCCG
>JAQTVW010000098.1 GCA_028706655.1 Dehalococcoidales bacterium
GTTTCCGTCCCAATACCGAATTTCTCAAAGGCGTGTTGCCGCTGGATGCAACAGGGGCTGTCATCGTGGATGAGAACCTGCAGACAAAGATACCGGGAGTCTATGCCGCCGGCGATGTACGCAGCCATTCCGTGTGGCAGGTGATTACCGCTGCCGGCGATGGCGCCTGTGCCGGTATTCATGTCGAGCGGGCGCTCGGCGGATACGAATAGTGAAGCTTTTATGCGTCATGGGATACGGCAAAAAACCTCAGATCTTAATGGCTTTTTAGACTTTACTAAAGTATAATGGCTTGGAAACTAAATTAAGGAGAGCGACAGGTGAAGGTAACTTTTTTGGAAGATGTTCCCAATGTAGCGACGGCCGGCCAGACCAAAGAAGTGGCTGATGGCTACGGCCGCAACTATTTGTTACCCCGGAAACTGGCGGTGCTGGCGGACTCCAAGTTTGCCAACGTCGTGGAATCTCAGCTTAAGCAGAGAGAGAAGCGCATCGCCAAATTCGAGGGCGAAATGCGCGAACTGGCGAAGAAAATAGAGGGTATCGAAGTAACGTTAAAGGCACGCGCCGGCGAAAAAGAACAGCTCTATGGTTCCATCACCAGCGCTGATATTGCCGAGGCGGTAAGCAAAGCCGCCGGCTATGAAATCGAAAAGAAAACCATCGAACTGGCGGGACCGATTCATCAACTGGGCAGCTATGAAGTGCCCGTCAGGCTCGCTCATGAAATCGTGCCCAAAGTAAAAGTGATTGTACTGGCTGAAGAGGAAGCAGCCAAACCGGTGGAGGAGGGGAAGAAGGAGGCTTAGGGGCATGACTGGCGAAAAGTTGCCGCCTCATGATGCTGACGCTGAAGAAGCGGTTATCGGCTCGCTGCTGATTGACGGTTCTGCCGTACATAAAATTGCCACCTTTCTTCGTGACGAGCACTTTTACTACGACCAGAACCGCTGGTTCTATCAGTCGTGCTTTGAGCTTTACCGGCGCAATGAAGCCATCAACCAGATTACCGTCGCGCAGGAACTGGCGCGGCAGGGCAAGCTGGAGACATGCGGCGGCGCCGCCCAACTCAGCCATCTCATTGCCATTTGTCCGACCGCGCTGGATATCGAGCATTATGCCAACATCGTTTTCCGCCTTTCGGTAAACCGGCAGCTTATCAGCGCCGGCGATCGTATCACTGCCATAGGCTACGAGTCCGGTCCCGATGTCGATGACAGCATCAGCCGTGCGGAATCGCTGCTGTTCAAACTGCGTCACGGGCAGAGTCCCCGCGATTTTACCCACATCCGCTCGGAACTGGATAAATTCTTTGAGGTCGGTGAACCCGTTGACGCCAAGACCAAGCCCGTACTGCCGTTTGTCAGCTCCAACTTCATCGGGCTGGACGAGTTTTTCAACGGCGGTTTCCAGCGCTCTGACCTGGTGATTGTGGCGGGCAGGACGAGCATGGGCAAGACCAGCTTCGCGCTGGGTATCGCGCGCAACGCTGCCGTAGTGCAGGGCGCCTGCGTGGCAATCTTCAGCCTGGAAATGGCGAAAGACTCGCTGGTGATGCGCCTGCTTTCCAACGAATCGGGCGTCAACTCACGGCGGGTGAAGTTCGGGCAGCATACCGATGAAGAAGAAAAACGGGTCATGGAAGCTATCGGCGTGCTTTCCGAAGCGCCGGTGTATATCGATGACTCGCCGATGCTTCGCGTCGCGGAAATGCGCAGCAAGGCGCTCCGTCTGCATTATGACCATCCTATCGATATGATTATAGTTGACTATCTCCAGCTAATTACCGAGGAAGGACGGCGGGAAAACCGGGTGCAGGAACTGAGCCATATCACCCGTTCGTTGAAAGGACTGGCGCGCGAGTTGAACGTGCCCGTCCTTGCCGTTTCCCAGTTAAGCCGCGCCGTGGAGAGTCGCACCACCCACATCCCCCAACTTTCTGACCTTAGGGAAAGCGGCAGCATCGAGCAGGATGCCGATATTGTCCTGTTCATCTACCGGGAAGAATACTACAGTCCTAATGAAGAACAATGGAAGCTGCTGAACCCGGACAAGGAATATCCGCGTGGTGAAGCTGATGTCATTATCGCCAAGCACCGCAACGGCCCGGTGGGACAGGTCAAATTGCGCTTCATCCCCGGCCTGGCGAAGTTCGATAATTTCCCCAGCCAGCAGAGAGTGGGAGAGCCGAACCTGCTATGAAAAAATTCACCGGTTTTCCGGCACGCCTGGAGTTCACGCCCATCCCAAATATATTTTTTAGCGCACTGCTGCCCCAGATTACCGATATCGGCGAGCTAAAGACGGCACTGTTTGTCATCGCGGCGCTCTATCGCAAGCGCGGCTATCCGCGATTCGTCAGCTATGGCGAACTGGCGGCAGATGCCGGACTGATGAGCAGTCTGAAAGATGCGGCGATGCCGGCGGATGAAACTCTGCGTAGCGCATTGAAAGCGGCGGTGGAGCGGGGCATCTTTCTGCAGCTGGCGGTGGATAAAGAGGGCAAACAAGAGGTACTGTATTTTGTAAATAACGAGCAAAACCGGCAGATTATTACCCGCATCCAGAACGGCGAACTTAAATTGAACGGCATGAAGGTCGCTGGGCGCGAGTATGTTGAGACTGAAGCGCCGCCGGATATTTTTATCGTTTATGAGCAGAACATCGGCATGCTGACCCCGCTCATCGCCGATGAACTTAAAGAGGCGGAGAAGCTCTACCCGGCGGACTGGATACGGGACGCCATCAAGGAAGCGGTCAATCAGAACAAGCGCAAATGGAGTTACATTTCCGCGATATTAGAGCACTGGTCGGCGGAAGGCAGGAGCGATGGAACACATCCGCGAGATTCTCAAGAAGGCGGCGAACGATACCTCAAGCAAAGATACGGACATATGGTCCAGCGCTGACGAGAAACCATCTCCTAACGCTGACTGTCCCCTTTGTAAAGGCGCCGGATTCGTTTACCCGCAACTGGCTTCGGGGAAACCGGACTACAGCCGCGTAGTGCCCTGCCTTTGCACCCAAAAAGACCTGGATAAAGATAAGCAGGCACGCTTGCAGCGTTACAGTAACCTCGGCTCGCTGGAGCGTTCCACTTTTGACAACCTGGAACCGAAGGGCAGAAGCGGCAGTCCCTCCCGGCAGGAACAGTTCGCCCGCGCTTACAATGCCGCCCGGGCTTTCACCGCCGAACCGAAAGGCTGGTTCATTATTTCGGGCACCAGCGGTTCGGGGAAAACACATCTAGCCGCCGCCATCGCCAACGAACGCACCAGGCAGGGCAATCCCGCACTTTATCTCTCCGCGCCCGACCTGCTCGACCACCTGCGCTCGGCTTTCAGTCCGGGCAGCGAGATGCCGTACGATGAATTTTTCGAAAAGGTGCGCAACGCTCCGCTATTGGTCCTTGACGATTTATCGGCGCAAACCGGCACGCCCTGGGCGAAAGAGAAGCTCGACCAGCTGTTGACCTACCGTTTCAACAGCGAACTGCCTACTGTAATTGTCCTGCAATCGCCGCCGGAACAGTTCGAGGACAGGCTGCGCACGCGCCTCGCCGATACAAGGTTGTGCCGCATTTATACCATCGGGGAAGAAAAGTCGTTGCTGGGCTACGGCTGGAGCCCCCAGTTTGCCGTACAGAAAGGGATGACCTTCCAGAATTTTATGGAGCGGGTCAACCTGCTGCCGGAACAGCGCGAAAATCTGGAGGCGGCGAAACGCCTCGCTTTTGAATTCGCCAAAACTCCGGAGGGCTGGCTAGTCTTTCAGGGCGTCAACGGCTGCGGCAAGACCCACCTCGCTGCGGCTATTGTCAATTACCAGTATGAAGCGGGTCGCCCTGCCATGTTCCAGGTCGTGCCGGAGCTGCTCGACCACCTGCGCTATGCCTTCAGTCCCGAAAGCAAAGTTTCCTACGACCAGATTTTCGAGAGCGTCAAGACCGCGCCGCTGCTGGTGCTGGATGATTTCGGGGAGCAATCGAGCACGCCGTGGGCGCAGGAAAAACTCTACCAGATTATCAACTACCGCTACAACGCCCGCCTGGCGACGGTCATTACCACGACCTGTTCGCTGGATAAAATCGAGACGCGTGTGGCATCGAGGCTGATTGACCACAAACTGAGTACCTTCTTTACCATCATGGCGCCGGACTACCGCGGCGATACACGCCCGACGGGGCGAAGAGCGCCCCGCCCGCAACGTAGTTGACATAAAATAAGGAGAAAGGACGAAAGATGGAAAATCAATCGGTTATCGTTAAAAAGGAAAACGGCATCGCCACAGTAACCATGAATCGACCGGAAATCCGTAATGCCATGAACAACGCGCTCGGGGAAGGAGTCACTGCCGCCTTTGAAAGTATTTACGGCGATGATTCAGTTCGGGCGGTCGTTTTCACCGGAGCGGGCAAAGCCTTCTGCGCCGGCGGGGAAATCAGCGATTTAAAACGCATCGCGGAGACCATGACCATCATGGAAACGCGTACTTATATCCGCAACGCTACGATTCGCATGCTTAATGCCATCACCCGTCTGGAGAAGCCGGTTATCGCCATGGTGCGGGGGGCGGCGGTGGGCGCGGGCTGCAACCTGGCGCTTGCCTGCGATATGATAATTGCTTCGGATAATGCCAGCTTCGGCGAGATATTTGCCCGGGTGGGTCTGGCTTCCGATTACGGCGGTTCCTATTTCATCCCGCGGCTCGTCGGCATGGCGAAAGCCAAGGAGCTTTTCCTGACTGCCAAAATGATTGACTCCAAAGAAGCCGAGCGCATCGGGCTGATTAACCAGGTGGTGCCGGACGCGGAACTGGAGAAGACGGTCTACGCGCTGGCGGACCAGTTTGCCGCCGGGCCGACGCGGGCGTACGGGTACGCCAAAACACAGCTTAACGCCGGCGTGAACGGCGACCTGGCATCGGCACTGGACCGGGAAGCCGATGGTTTCAGCGTACTCATCCACTCGGAAGACCACAAAGAGGGCTTCACCGCGTTCCTGGAGAAGCGCCCGCCGAAGTTTAAGGGAAAGTAAAGAAAAGATTACAAACCCTCTCCCTTGATGGGAGAGGGCAGGGTGAGGGTGAAATTCGCATTGTCCCTCACCTTTAATCCTCTCCCGCAAGGGGAGAGGAGAATCAGCTAAACTACCTGCGTGCCCAGCTTTTTGAGAATGGCTTCCGCCTGGGCGACCGACTCCTCAATCACTTCTTTGCAGGTGGGCAGTTCTTTGTCTTTGATGCCGCCGCAGCTTTGCCCGGCGATGATGATGCCGTTTTCCACATCGCCCTGGTAGATTGCTTTTTCCGCCAGGATAACCATATTGGCAAAACGCGCCTGGTCGAGGAGATTGCGCTTCTCCTCGGCGTTCATCATGCCGACACTGGTGCGCATCATATCCCAGGTAGAGAGTTTGAGCAGCTTCTTCATCCGCAGAGCACTGGCAAAGGAACTGAAGAGCGGGAAATCACCCTTGAGCAGTTTCAGGGAAGCCTTATTCCGCATCACGCGGCTCGGCAGTCCGTCAAAAACATCGCTGTAAACGGTGTCTTCTTCGCTGGCGGCGAGACAGAACTTCTTCAGGTTCTCATGGACGGGGTTTTCTTTGGTAATCATGAAGCGCGTGCCCATCGAAACGGCATCGGCGCCAAGCGACAGTGCGGCAGCCAGACCGCGACCGTCATAAAAGCCGCCGGCGGCAATGAGGGGTACCTTTGACCAGCTCGTGACAATCGGAATCAGAATCATAGAAGTCGCTTCCATGCCGTGGGCGGCGGCTTCGTGACCGGTGATGGACATGGCGTCGACGCCCAGCTTTTCCGACATGGCGGCATGTTTGGCTTTGGCGATGGTGCCGATAACCTTGCCGCCGTAGGCGTGTACCTGCTCGATGAAATACGGCTTGCCGAGGGCATAGTTGACGATGGGCACTTTTTCGGCGAGGATGGCTTCGACGTTGCCCTTCGCGGTGGGCAGGTTGAGCATAACGTTGACGCCGAACGGTTTATCCGTGAGCTTGCGGATTTCCTGGATGTTCTTGCGGGTCTCTTCAGGAGTGCAGTGGGCGGTGGCAAAGACGCCCAGCGCGCCGGCGTTGCAGACGGCGGAGACGATGCCGGGTTCAGTGACCCAGTTCATGCCTGCCAGCATGATGGGGTGCTTGATGCCGAATAGCTCTGTGATTCTCGTCTTTATCATTACTGCCCCCTAAACAACCACCGCACCGGACATCGTTTGATATT
>JAQTVW010000099.1 GCA_028706655.1 Dehalococcoidales bacterium
TAACCACTGTAACGGGTGCATCGCTTTTCTTGTGATAGACCCGGTGACTGCCGCCGCCTTTTCTCAATTCAAAGCCGTGAACAGTTAGAAGCCGGTCACAGTCCTCGACGGTGATATGCGTTCTATCAGTGAGGAACTTCTCGATTAACCTCTCGTTTTCCGGCATAATAAATGCTATCACTGGTAGTAGCAGCTGTCAAGCGCTTCAACAGCTTTCTGCTTTCTGCTATAATGTCTAATATACCGGTGATTCAGGCGATAAGGAGGCAGCGCCATGCTCAAAGAAGTGCTCAAGATACTGGAAAACGACCCCCGCGTGTCCGTCAAGGAAATCGCTACCATGCTCGGCACTTCCCCGGCTGAAGTCACCAAGGTCATCAAAGAAGCCGAAGCCAACCGCACTATCCTGAAATACAAGGCGGTCGTCAACTGGGACAAAGTCGAAGGCGAGCAGGTCTGGGCGCTTATCGAGGTCAAGGTAACGCCGGCGCCGGAAGCCGGGTTCGACCCCGCCGCCGAGCGCATCGCCAATTTCCCGCAGGTAGACTCGGTCTATCTCGCCTCGGGGAATTACGATCTTTTACTTATCGTGTCCGGCAAAAACGAACGTGAAATCGGTGACCTCGTATCGCAGAAACTCTCCCATATTCCCGGCGTGCAGAGCACAGTTACCCATTTCGTGATGAAGCGCTACAAGGAAGACGGAGAAATCCTGGATGGCCAGGCCAAAGAAACGCGCCAGCCGGTGATACTTTAGTCCTTTGGATATCAGGAGAAAACCATGTCAGCAGTCAAGATAGGTCAGCAGAAAGTCCTTTCCGACCGGGTCAACCGCCTGGCGCCTTCCGGCATCCGCAAGTTTTTCGATCTCATCGCATCGATGGAAGGGGTGATTTCCCTGGGGGTCGGCGAGCCGGACTTCACTACTCCCTGGAACATCCGCGAAGCCGCCATCAACTCGATTGAAAAGGGATTTACCCATTACACTTCCAACTCCGGTATGCCCGAGCTGCGCCGCGAGCTGGTCGCCCATCTGAGTCAGAAATACAGCGTCAACTATGACCCCGCTGCCGAACTGCTCATTACCGTCGGCGTCAGCGAAGCCCTTGACCTGGTGATGCGCTCCATCCTCAATCCCGGCGACGAGGTCATTATGGCAGACCCGTCCTTCGGCGCGTATGCCGCCAGTGTTCTCCTGGCGGGCGGGGAAGCGATTAGAGTGCCGACCTACGAGCGGGAAAATTTTGAAATTGATGGTGCGGATATCGCGTCCCGTGTTACCGAACGCACCAGGGCAATCCTCATCGGCTATCCTTCCAATCCTACAGGCGCAGTTTTGAACCGACGGAAGATGGAAGAAATCGCCGGCGTCGCCCGCCAGCATAATTTGATTGTCATTTCCGACGAAATCTACGCACGGCTGGTCTACGGCGTGGAGCACACCTGCTTCGCCAGCCTGCCCGGCATGAAAGAGCAGACCGTCCTCTTGGGCGGATTTTCCAAGGCTTATGCCATGACCGGCTGGCGTATCGGCTACGCGGCGGCGCCCAAAGAGATTATCGCCGCGATGACCAAGATACACCAGTACACCATCATGAGCGCGCCCACCCAGGCGCAGGTCGCCGCTATCGAGGCGCTGAAGAACGGCGAGTCCAGCGTGCTGGAGATGGTCGCCGAATACGACCGCCGCCGCAAGCTCATCGTCAGCGGGCTGAACAGCATCGGGCTGCACTGCTTCGAGCCGAAGGGGGCGTTCTATGCCTTCCCGTCCATCGCCAACACCGGCATGAACTGCGAAGAGTTTTCCGAAAAGCTGCTGATGGAAGAGAAAGTGGCGGTGGTGCCCGGGACTGCCTTCGGGCAATGCGGCGAGGGTTACGTGCGCTGCTGCTATGCCACCTCGCTAAACGATATTGAAGAAGCCCTCAACCGCATGAAGCGCTTTTTGAACAAGCATAAGAAGTAGGATTAAACAAGGAAGTCCAACTAAAAGAGGGGCGCAATCCCCTCTTTCCTTTTATCCCAGTCCAATCTTCTTTTGTACTCTCTCTAAAGTCTTTGCCGCCAGCGGGCGGGCGCGTTCGGCGCCTTCCGCCAGTATCGCATCGATGCGGGTAGGGTCGGCGGTCAGTTCTTTGTAGCGCTCCTGCAGGGGGCGCAGACCTTCAATCACGACCTCCGCCAGCGCCTTCTTGAAATCGCCGTAGCCTTTGCCTTCAAACTGCGCTTCAATTTCCTCTTTGCTGCGCCCGGAGAAGGTCTGGTAGATGGTCAGCAGGTTGTAGATGCCGGGGCGTTTTTCATCGAAGCGGATTTCCCGCAGAGAGTCGGTGGTCGCCCGCGCGAACTTGGCGCGGATAATCTCCGGCGTATCGAGCAGGTTGATGGCATGGTTGGTGCCGGTCTCGCTCTTGCTCATTTTCTTGGTCGGGTCGTCCAGTCCCATAATGCGCGCGCCGACGTTCGGGATAAGCGGCTCGGGCAGCGTAAAAGTCTCGCCGTAGATGGAGTTGAACCGCTGCGCGGTGTCTCGCGCCAGTTCCACGTGCTGTTTCTGGTCTTCGCCTACGGGCACGACCTGGGTATCATAAATCAGGATATCAGCTGCCATCAGCGCCGGGTAATCGAACAGCCCTACGCTGACCTGCTCCTTCTGCGTTCCTGATTTCTCCTTGAACTGGGTCATGCGCTGCATCCAGCCCATCGGGATAAAGCAATTGAGCAGCCATGCCAACTCGCTGTGGGCGCAGACGTGCGACTGGATAAACAGAATGGACCGCTTGGGGTCGATGCCGGCGGCAAGGAGCAGTCCGGACACCTCGCGGATTTTGCGGTGCAGGATTTTCGGGTCCTGGGGCACGGTGACGGCGTGCAGATCGACGATGCAGAAGATATTGTCATAATTTTCCTGCATGGCGACCCAGTATTTGATGGCGCCCAGGTAGTTGCCGATGTGGATATCGCCGGTCGGCTGGATGCCGGAAAAGACCCGTTTTTTCATATTGCTCCTTAGTTATCTCCTCTCCCTTGATGGGAGAGGTTGGGTGAGGGTGAAATCTCGCCCCTCGCCTTCGTCCTCTCCCGCTGAGGGGAGAGGAAATGATACAGATTTTGAATGAGAATATGCCGCTTTACATCGTGTCCGGGGCAGCCATGCCCATCATGTGCAGGGTGCGGTTCAGCACAATCCTGGCGGCATCCACCAGCTTGAGGCGGGCTTTGGTCAGCGCCGCATCTTCCGTGACCACGCGGCAGTCCTTGTAAAAGCCGTGAAAGACCGTCGCCAGTTCCAGCGCATAGTACGTCAGGTGGTGCGGTTCCAGTGTGCAGGCAATCGTTTCGATAATCTCGGGGAGCAGCAGCATCTTGCGGATGAGCGTGAGCTCCGCCGGCGTGGTTAAAAGAGCAAGGTCGGCGCCGCTGCTATCGAGGTGCTTCTCCGCTGCCAGTCGAAGTATGCTGGCGATGCGGGCGTGCGCGTACTGGATATAGTAGACCGGATTGTCCACCGATTGTTTTTTCGCCAGTTGCAGGTCGAAGTCCATCTGGCTGTCCGCGGCGCGGGACAGGAAGAAGTAACGGCAGACATCCGCGCCCACGTCCTCGATAAGCTCGCGCAGGGTGATGATATCGCCGCTGCGCTTGGAAAGCCGCACGACTTCCCCGCCGCTGCGCAGGGTGACCATCTGGGAAATGATTATCTTGAGCCGCTCCGGGTCGATGCCCAGCGCGCCGACCACCGCCTTCATGCGGGAGACGTGCCCCATGTGGTCGGCACCCCAGATATCGATGACCCTATCGAACTTGCGCTCGATGAATTTATTATAATGGTAGGCGATGTCCGTGGCGAAGTAGGTCGCCGTGCCGTCGGTACGCACCACGACGTTGTCCTTGTCCTCGCCCAGCGCCGTCGAGACGAACCAGGTGGCGCTCTCCCGTTTGGCGATGTAGCCGCTTGCTTCGAGGAGGGACAACACCTTCTGATATTGCCCTTTGTCATAAAGGCTCTTTTCACTGAACCAGCTATCGAAGGTCACGCTCAGCAGTTCCAGGTCGGTCTTGATTCGCGCGAGCATCCTGGGCAAGCCGATTTCGCCCAGCCTGGTAACCAGTTCTTTTTCGGGAACGTCGCGCAGGGCATCGCCGTGCTCGGCGATAACCTCTTTCGCCAGGTCGACCATGTAGCTGCCCACGTAGCCGTCCTCGGGGATGGGGACGTCCTTGCCCATCTGCTGCTGGTAGCGGGCATAGAGCGAGCGGCGGAAGGTCTCGACCTGGTTGCCGGCATCGTTGATGTAATATTCCGTGGTGATGTCATAACCGGCGGCTTTGAGCGTGTTGGCGAGCGCACTGCCCAGCACCGCCCCCCGCCCGTGCCCCACGTGCAGCGGCCCGGTGGGATTGACGCTGACAAACTCAATCTGCACGCGGCTGCCTTTACCCTGTTCGGTATTGCCGTAGCGGTCACCCGCCTGCAAAATGCCGGTCACCTGCCCGGTGAGCCAGGCTTTGTTCAGGGTGAAATTGATGAATCCCGGCGGCGCCACCGTCACACTGCCGATTTCCGGGGTGGGGGCAACCAGGGCGGCAAGCTCCTGTGCAATTTTCAGGGGATTCATGCGCGTCGCCCGTGCCAGCTTGAGCGGCAGGCTGGAGGCGTAATCGCCGTGGTCGGGGTTTTGCGGGTGCTCGATGGCAATTTCAGGTAAAGTAATCTCGGGCAGCTTGCCCTGTTTCTGGGCTTCCTGCGCCGCCTGGGTGAGTAGGTCAATCAGTCTTTGTTTCAGTCCGGACATTCTTCTTCCAATTTAATAATTTTGACGTTCAAAATTATAGCATAGTGTGAGGCAAAAGGCGAAACGCCGTGCGATGCGCTGTCATTCTGAAGGCAGTGAATCAATATTCCCCACCACCCCGAGACCCTTCGCCATGCTCAGGGTAAAAGGACGGAAATCCCTCTCCTGTCTCCCCTTTACAAGGGGAGAAGCTTGGGCAGTTTCCCTCTTTGTAAAAGAGGGATTAAGGGAGATTTCGGGGGGAGGGGGAGGGGGAGAAAAAGAGAACTTGAAGTCATTCAATAACTAAGCGTTTCCCAGAACTTCTTAGACGCAGTGGTATCTAACCTGCCATTGTCTAACAAAAATTTTTCTAGAGATAAATGAGTTATTTTATAACACTTCGCAATTATAATAAACAGAGGAATCCCATCTTCAATTTCTTCTATCTCTGACTTTTCATCCTGTGTTAGTTTTAACCTTGTGTTATTGAGTTGTTCACGCATACCGTCTATGAAAAGAGTCTTAAAGGTACTTAGTCGGCTTTCTTCGTGTCCTATAACTCTTAGCATTCTTTCTTTAGTCCTAATGTCTACCTTGCCAGTATGAAATGATAGCCCACGACAATGACTAATCATCTTTATAATTAAATGATCCATTAACTGTCTATTCTCTTCAGAGGCTCTCCATTGTTTATCGAGACCAATTGCTTTCATATCTGTACCTATGACATCAAGAGCCGACTTGAATTCATTTAAGGATGCTCGAGCGTACCACACTTGGTGGTCTAGGTCATCTTTGAAATCCTCTGCCTTGATGTGAAAATATTGTGATGCTTCGTATCTGTCGTAAAATTTTGGCATAATCTTCATATAAATAGGGATTTCCCATTCAAATGGGAAAGTAAGTGCATCTGACATATTAAAAAGTATCCTTTGTATGTTTCGTAATTATTTTACCACTATAACAGGACTTTGGCATTGGTGGCTTCTAATATACCCCTCCCCTCCCCCCCCTTTCCCTTTCGCCCTGCTTTCCGCTACAATAGCGTTGTGAAAGACGGCATGACCCCCATCCGCCAGCAGTACCTCCGCATCAAGCGCCAGTACCCGGAGGCAATTGTCCTGTTCCGCCTCGGGGATTTCTACGAGACCTTTGACGAGGACGCTAAAATCGCCTCGCGCGAGCTGGAAATCGTGCTGACCTCCCGCGAGATGGGCAAGGGCAAGGTGCCGCTGGCGGGCATCCCGTACCACGCGCTGGACAACTACCTGGCGAGGCTCATCAACCGCGGCTACAAGGTGGCTATCTGCGAGCAGATGGCGAAGCCGGGCGAAACCAAGGGAATGCT
>JAQTVW010000014.1 GCA_028706655.1 Dehalococcoidales bacterium
CCGCCGCGGGGATTTCTACGAGACCTTTGACGAGGACGCTAAAATCGCCTCGCGCGAGCTGGAAATCGTGCTGACCTCCCGCGAGATGGGCAAGGGCAACAAGGTGCCGCTGGCGGGCATCCCGTACCACGCGCTGGACAACTACCTGGCGAGGCTCATCAACCGCGGCTACAAGGTGGCTATCTGCGAGCAGATGGCGAAGCCGGGCGAAACCAAGGGAATGCTGCCCCGCGAGGTCATCCGGCTGGTCACGCCGGGCACCGTCGTCGAGCCGGGGCTGCTGGACAGCAAGTCCAACAACTACCTGGCGGCGGTGGCGGTGGGGGAGAGTGAGGCGGGACTGGCTTTCGTCGATATCACCACTAGCGAATTCCAGACGACGCAGTTGCCCATCGCACGGCTGGCGGCGGAACTGGCGCGACTCAAGCCCGCCGAGATTATCATAGCGAAGGGCGCGGAAGCGGACAATCTCGCGGAAAATGTCACCCGCGTCGATGATTACTGGTTCGAGGCGGAAGCGGCGCGGCAGGCGTTACTAGACCATTTCGCCGTGGCGACATTGGACGGCTACGGCTGCGCTCATCTCCCGCTGGCGGTTGCCGCGGCGGGCGCTATCGTACGCTATCTGAGCGAGACGCAGAAAGCCTCGCTGGGTCAATTGATGCGGCTGGCGACCTACTCGACTGAAAGCTACATGGCGCTGGACGCCCAGACCAAGAAGAACCTCGAAATCTTCCAGGGGGCGCGCTCCGGCACCGCGGAAGGCTCGCTGCTTTCCGTGCTGGACGCCACCAAAACCCCGATGGGCGGTCGCTTATTAAAACGCTGGCTGGGTCAGCCCTTGCTGGATATCACCGAACTGAACAAAAGGCAGGACGCCGTGGGCTGGTTCGCGGGCAAGTCGCTGGCGCGCAGCCAGATTATATCCCTGTTGGGAGGCGTCGCCGACCTGGAACGGCTCATTAACCGCATCCGCAGTGAAATCGCCATCCCGCGCGAACTGGTCAGCCTGCGCCGCAGCCTGGAAGCAGTGCCCAAGTTAAAAGAAGTTTTCGATGCGGAAAAGGACGGCATCGATTGGCTCAGGGATGAACTCAAAGCGCCGCCGGAGGTTGTCGAACTGATTGCCGGCGCTCTCGTCGAGGAGCCGTCCTCGACGCTGGGAGAAGGGGAGTCCATTAAGCCGGGGTTCTCGGCGGAACTGGACAGCCTGCGCCTCGCCGCGAAAAACGCCCGCCAGTACCTCGCCGGGCTGGAAAACCGCGAGCGGGAAAGGACGGGCATCAAATCGCTGAAAATCGGCTTCAACAACGTCTTCGGTTATTATATTGAAATTTCCAACGCCAATATCAAGCAGGCGCCGCCGGAGTACATCCGCAAGCAGACGCTGGTCAACGGCGAGCGCTATTTCACGCAGGAGCTTAAAGAGTACGAATCGGTCATCCTCAACGCGCGGGAGCGCATCGGCGAGCTGGAAACGAATTTATTCCGCCAGGTCTGCCGGCAGGTCGCCGCTTTCTCCGAACGGATTCTAATATTGGCGGAAACCCTCGCCAGGCTGGATGTGTTTTTGTCACTTGCCGAGGTCGCCGTCAGCTACCGCTATGTCCGTCCCGTCCTGAACGAAGGCAGTAAAATGGAAATCAGGCAGGGGCGGCACCCCGTCGTCGAAAGGAGCCTCGTCGCGGGCAGCTTCACCGCCAATGATACGGCGCTCGCCGGCGATGACGCCCAGCTTATCGTGCTGACCGGACCCAACATGTCCGGCAAGTCCACCTACCTGCGGCAGGTCGCGCTCATCGTGCTCATGGCGCAGACGGGCAGTTTTGTTCCCGCGGATAGCGCCGCTATCGGCGTCGTCGACCGAATTTTCACCCGCATCGGGGCGCGGGACGACCTGGCGGCAGGGCAATCGACATTCATGGTCGAGATGGTCGAGACGGCGAATATCCTGAATAATGCCACGCCGCGCTCGCTGCTCATCCTGGACGAAATCGGGCGGGGCACCAGCACCTATGACGGGCTTGCCATCGCCCGCGCCGTCGCCGAATATATCCACAACTCCCCGCGCCTGGGCGCGCGCACGCTTTTTGCCACCCACTACCACGAGATGGTCGCCCTGGCGAACTCACTGCCGCGCGTGCGCAATTTCAACGTGGCGGTCATCGAAGAAGCGGGCAAGGTGATTTTCCTGCACAAAATCGTGCCCGGCGGAGTCGATAAGAGCTACGGCATCCATGTCGCCCAACTTGCCGGCTTGCCGCGACCAGTCCTCCAGCGCGCCCGCGAGGTGCTCGATGAGTTGGAGGCGGACAGCCGCGCCGCGCAGGAAGCGACAGGGCACCGCCACAAAGAGCCTGCCCCGCAGATACCGCTGTTCGGGCAGAAATCCGCTCTAGAAGAAGAACTGGCGAAGCTGGATATCAACGCCCTGACGCCGCTGGAAGCCCTGAACAAGCTGTATGAATTGCAGAAGAAAGTGAAGTAGGGGAGGATTTTATGCCACCCAGTATTTCTATACCATTAATAATTGAGGCTATATTATCAGGTATTGAAGACGCGCAAAAACAATACAAAAAATGGTCAGGCGGAGAATGGCTTGCATATACCGCAGAGCATGTTATTACTGGATTTGTTGCTAAGAGAATATGGGAAATACCAGGCCCAAAATATTTGGAAATTGAGCCCAAATGCGGCGAGACAATAAAACAATCTTGTGTTAAAAGACGTGGGGGATTAGCACAAGCACTTAGACCAGATGGGCATGTTGATATGTGTCTTTGGTGGGCAAAAAGCGACCCTAGAGCTATTATTGAAATTAAACACAATGCTTACAGCTATGTAGTTCAGTGTGATAAAGACATCCAGCGAATTGATTCATCTTTAAAACGAAATACAACACTCAGTTTTGGAATTTTTGCCTTCTATTCCTCCGCAGATGATAGTAAAAACGGAAAAATAAAAGCGAAAGTCAGGCTTAATAAGAGATTTGACACAATCGAGTCACGGATAATAGAAAAATACGGAAAAAGACTCAAAATAAAGAGCGAGAGAAGGGTGCATAAAGTTGGAGGTAGTGCTTGGGGAGCAGATTGTATTTTGATAAAGCGTCTCAAGTAAATCGTTAAAATACGAGTGATAAGTAAAAGTAGTTATTAAAAATCCCTCTCCTGTCTCCCTTTTGCAAAGGGAGAAGCTCAGGCTTTCACTTTCTGTCGTAGTCTTTCCAATACCCACATGCGGACTAGAGTTGAAGGACCTACGCCCAGTTCTCGTGCCTCGGCTCTGATTTGCTCCCATTGATCCGCAGAAAGCCGGACGGGAATCACCTTGTCCAGCGGTTTTTTAACATCTACTTGAACCACTTCATCGGTTTCATCCCAGGCATTGCCCTGCTCAATTTTCTCTATCGCCTTATCCATATCAGCCATCTCACCTGCCTCCCGTTTCCTTGTTATAGAGCCGCCTTTCGCTATCTGTCATCTCCCTCGCGGTAACTACTTTCCATCTGCCGCTGCCGATGTTTACCAGCACCGCAAGAATATGGTGCCCAGCCGCTGTCCGGCTAAAGAACTTATAAAGACCATCTCGACTCCGCCGGACGTGCCGTGCTTCTAATAGACAGGCTTCTTCTATTTCCTCAAAAGAGACTCCATGCTTTGATTCAATCTTGTCCAGTATGTGGTCATCAATTTCCAGAGATTCAATTCGCAGCACGGACTCAACTCCTAATAATTAGTGTATACAAAACGTATACATTTGTCAAGAGGGTTCTTTCTGAAATCCCTCTCCTGTCTCCCTTTTGCAAAGGGAGAAGCTCAGGCAGTTTCCCTCTTTGTAAAAGAGGGACTAAAGGAGATTTCGGTCACTCCCTCTTGACTACCGCTTAATTCAACCTTAGATTAAAAGTAGGTCTGCCTGTATGCAGGAGGTACGACTATGAAAAGACCGGATTTGATTGTCCTGATTGCCGTCTGGGAATTCCTGACTGTTGCCGCCGGGCTGATAGCTATCGTGGCGATGGGCGGCATGCTGTTGTATGGTGGTTTCGGCGGATGGGGAATGATGGGGGGATGGTGGGGTTATAGCTCCACGATGCCTAATTGGATGGGTAGTATGATGGCGGCGGTAATGTGGATGATTGCTCTGCTGTTACTGGCTTACCTGGTGCTGGCGGTGCTGGGCGGCATCTGGATATTACAGGGCAAGGAAGCCGGGCGCATCATCAGCCTGGTTCACGCCGCTATCAGCCTGCTGTGGATTCCGGTCGGCACGGTCATCGGGGCATTGATTATCGTTTATCTTACCCGGCAGAATATGATTGATTATTTCCAGCCGCCCAAGCCGCAAGCCTAGTTAGAAGCGAGGAGTATTCGCAGCTTCTCTTGCGCTTCCGGCATCAGCGGCGGGCACTGTTCCAGCTTCGCCGCGCCCTGGCTGAGGGCTGCCGCGAACGCCATGCAGGTAGCGTAGCCGCACTGGCGGCAGTTGGTGCGCGGCAGCAGTTTGAAGATTTCCATCACCGGCGGCGGCTTGCGCTGCTTTGTCGAAGGCGTAATCGTGCCGCGCTCGTTCCAGATACGGTTGATTCTCGCCACCAGTTCAGCGACGGCGGCTCGCCCCTGCGCCGGGTCGGTCACGCGGGAGATTCTCATTTCCGTTGGACGCAGGGCATAGGCTTGCTCCGGCTCCGTCCAGGTGATGGTCTGGTTTTCGTGATCGTAGCTGGCTTTGGGCAGGACGGCGTTGAGATAGGGGAACACCGCGCTGATATCGTTCGGCAGCGTGACGAGCACGCCCCACCGCCCCGTTCCCACGCTGCAGCCGGGCTCCGCCATCTGTATTTCGTATTTTTCTATCAGGTCGGGCATATGATTGGTGACCTACCCCTGTTACTCTGTCACCCTGAGCTGAGCGAAGGGTCTCGGATTCTTCGCTTCGCTCAGAATGACTTATGTATTGAATGAGCCTAGAAGTGCGGCTTGCAGATGATTTCCTTCACCTTCATGGAAAAGAAATTCTGCGAGTTGACCGGCGTGAGCACCACGGCGGTATCGGAACCCTTGCCCGTTCCGGCAACCGCGATAATATCTTCATCGGTGCGCACCAGACCGGAATCGGCAGCCATCATGCTGATTTCACAGACTACCTTCATGCCCTCGCCGAAAATCCGCAGCGTATTGGCGACGATATCGCCGATGGTGTGGGTATTGAACTGGGCGCGCAGGGCGCGGCTCACTCCCGCGAAAGTATGGGTCGTGGTGAGCACTATGCCGCCCTTGCTCTCGAACTTCTTGCGGTTTGCCTCGCTGAACGGCGAGGTGTTGGGCTTGCTGAAGCCGAAAGAGTGGCTGACGGCAATAACCTTCAGCCCCTGCAATATCTCGATAGCCTTGACAGCGGTATCGCCGCCGGTGGATGCGACCAGTACGGTCTTGATGCCGAGTTCCTGCGCGCGCTTGCGGGCGAGCTGGAGCGTGGTCTCGGTGTTCGGCTGTCCGGTCTGCTCATAATAGGTTGTTTTCAATTCCATGACATTCCTCCGAATAATATTATTTTCTCAGGCGAGGTAGTTTCTCAGCGTGCCGATGCGTTCGATTTTAATTTCGACGGTGTCGTCGGGTTTCATGGGACCGACGCCTTCCGGCGTGCCGGTGGCGATGACATCGCCGGGCAGCAGCGTCATCACCTCTGAAATAAAGCTGATTAGCCGCGGGATGGGGAAAATGAGGTCGCTGGTGCGCCCGCGCTGCTTCACCTCGCCGTTCAGGTAAGTCTCCAGCATCAGGTCGCCGGCATCGATTTCGGTCTCAATCCATGGTCCGATGGCGGCAAACGTATCGAAGGATTTGGCGCGCGTCCACTGCTTGTCCTTCCCTTGCAGGTCGCGGGCGGTGACATCGTTGAAACAGGTATAGCCGAGTACGTGGCTCATGGCTTCCGGCATCGAAACGTGCGATGTCCGGTCGCGGATGACCACGCCCAGCTCGCCTTCGTAATCAACTCTCTTTGACGAGGGCGGCGGGATGATTTTATCCTCCGGTCCGACAACCGCCGTGGATGGCTTGAGGAAAATCAGCGGCTCGTCCGGTATATCGAATTTCATTTCGCCGGCGTGGCTGCGGTAATTCAGTCCCAGTGCGACAATCTTGGAAGGAGTGCACGGCGACAGCAGTTTGACCTCGCTCAGTTTGTGAAAGTGGTCGGTATGCTCAAACCTGCCGAACGGTGTGCCGGTCAGGCTCTCCACCCTATCGCCGTCGAGGATGCCGTAGCTGCTCCGCTTACCGATAGAAAAACGTACGATTCTCATCTTAAAGGTAATATTAACGTGAACGGGCAGCAGATTGCAAGCCGGCATCGTTGTTTGCCCAGATTCAATGTGCTATAGTTTTTATTGATGAATAAGATTGAAAATATTTCTCTTGGAACCATCACTTCCCCGAAGGGTTTCCAGGCGGGCGCGGTCTTTGCCGCAATCAAAGGGGTAAAATCGGAAAAGCCGGACCTTGCCGTTCTCTATTCGGAAGTGCCTGCGGCGGTCGCCGGCGTGTTCACACGGAACCGGGTGAAGGCGGCGCCGGTCGTCCTGTGCCAGCAGCGGGTCAAGTCCGGCAAGGCGAGCGCGATTGTAGTGAACAGCGGCTGCGCCAATGCCTGCAACGGCGATGACGGCATGACTGATGCGGTGATGATGGCGGAGCTGGCGGCGAAGAAAGCCGGCGTCCCGGCGACGGAAGTCCTCGTGGCGAGCACCGGAGTTATCGGTAAGCGGCTGCCGATGGAGAAAATCCGCGATGGCATCGGTAAAATCAGCCTGGCGCGCAACAAGGGGCATGATTTCGCCCGCGCCATTATGACTACAGACACCGTGCACAAAGAGATTGCGGTCAAGGTAGGTGGTTACACTATCGCCGGCTGCGCCAAAGGCTCCGGCATGATCCACCCGGATATGGCGACGCTGCTCGGCTTCATTACGACCGATGCCGCAATCGACTTAAAAGTATTGCAGAAAGCGCTGCATCAGGCGGTTGATGTTTCTTTTAATATGATTTCGGTGGACACCGATACCAGCACCAACGATACCGTACTGCTGCTGGCGAACGGGCAGGCGGGCAATCCGCGGATTAAAGACTGCACCCCCGAAGCCGCCGACTTTCAGGAAGCACTGGATTTGGTCTGTGTCACCCTAGCGAAGATGATTGCCCGCGACGGCGAAGGCGCCACCCGGCTGATTGAAGTCAATGTAACGGGGGCAAACTCGGTGACGGACGCGCGGACGGTGGCACGCACCATCGTCAGTTCGCCGCTGGTAAAATCGGCGGTGCATGGCTGCGACCCCAACTGGGGGCGGGTCGCCGCGGCGGCAGGGCGGAGCGGCGTCGCCATCGAAGAAACGAAGCTGGCGATCGCCATCGGCGGGATACCGCTGCTCAAAGCGGGACGACCCCTGCCTTCGGATGCGAAGAAGGTCAGTGAAGCGCTGGGCAGGAACGAAGTTAAGATTGACGTCAATCTGAATCTGGGTATCGAAGTCGCGACCGCCTGGGGCTGCGACCTTTCGGAAGAGTATGTCAAAATAAACTCGGAGTACATGACATAGGAGCACACTTTGGCTAAGAACATCGTAATTAAAATAGGCGGCTCTACCTTCGGCAGCGGTGACACCACCGTCGAAGATATCGTCGCGCTGCAAAAACAGGGCAAAGCTCTCGTGGTGGTACACGGCGGCGGCAACATGATAACGGAATGGCTCAAAAAGCAGGGCATCGCCACGCGGTTCGTCCGCGGCGAGCGGGTCACTGATGAAGCCTCGCTGCAGGTTGCCATCTCTGTCCTCGCCGGGCTGGCGAACAAAGAGATTGTCGCGGCTATCAACAGCGCCGGCGGACGGGCGGCGGGCATCAGCGGCGTGGATGGCGGAATGGTGCAGGCGCGCATCAAAGACGCTGACATGGGTTTTGTGGGCGAGGTGGTCAAAGTTGACCCCACGCCTTTGCAGGTACTGTTGAAAGCAAGCTATGTCCCTATCATCGCGCCGGTGAGCCTGCGCGTACCGGAAAAAGCGACGGAAAAACCGCAGATTCTCAACGTCAACGGCGACCTGGTAACGGGGGAAATCGCCGCGGCGCTGGGCGCGGCGAAAATCATATTCTTAACGGATGTCGCCGGGGTGTGTGATAAAGAAGGCAGGCTCATCCCTGAATTGTCCGCTGCTGAAGCACAGAGCCTGATTGCATCGGGAGTGGCTTCCGGCGGGATGATTCCCAAGGTGAAAGCCTGCCTGAAAGCGTTAAGCGCCGCATCTTCGGCACGCATCATCGACGGGCGCAAGCCGCATGCCCTTATAGAAGAGCTTGCCGGTCGCGGCGCCGGCACCACGATATATAAATAAAAAATGTCATTCTGAAGGAGTAAAGCGACTGAAGGATCTCGTCCATAATAGTTGACAAGACCCTTCGCCTCGCTCAGGTGACAATTGATATTGTAATTTGGAGAACTATATGACTAACTGGCAGGAACTGGAAAAGAAATATTACATGCGCACCTTCGACCGCGTGCCGGTGACCCTGGTGAAAGGGCAAGGGGCGCGCGTCTGGGATGATAACGGGCGGGAATACCTGGACTTCTTCGCCGGGCTGGCGGTGACCAGCCTGGGGCATTGCCATCCGGTGGTGGTGAAAGCACTGACCGAGCAGGCGAGTACCCTCATCCAGACGTCCAACCTGTATTACACCATACCGCAACTGCAACTGGCGAAGCTGCTTGTTGAAAACAGCTGCTTCGAGAGTATCTTCTATGCCAACAGCGGCACCGAGGCAAACGAAGGCGCGGTGAAGCTGGCGCGCCGCTATGGCGCCCTGCATCGCAACGGGGCGTATGAGGTCATTACGACGCTCAATTCCTTCCACGGGCGGACGCTCGCCATGACCGCGGCGACAGGGCAGCCGAAGTTCCAGAAGCCGTATTTGCCCATGCCGGCGGGTTTCGTCAACGTGGAAAACAATAGTATTGAAGCCATCAAGAAGGCGACTACCAATAAGACTTGCGCCGTGATACTGGAGCCGGTGCAGGCTGAAGGCGGCGTCAACGTCCCGGCGGACGACTATCTGAAGAAAGCCCGCGCCTGGTGCGATGAGCAGAACCTGCTGCTCATCCTGGACGAGGTGCAGACGGGAATCGGCCGGACCGGCGCGCTGTTCGGCTACCAGCTTTACGGCGTGGAGCCGGATGTCATCACGCTGGCGAAGGGAATGGGCGGCGGAGTGCCCATCGGGGCGTTCATGGCGAACCAGAAAGCCGCCGTCTTTGTTCCCGGCGACCACGGTTCTACCTTCGGCGGCAATCCGCTCGCCTGTGCCGTCGGCTATGCTGTCGTCAAATACATTATTGATAACGATATACCCGGCAATGCGCGCCAGATGGGGCAGTACCTCATGGTGAAACTTAACGGATTGAAGGGGAAGTATCCCCATATTACCGATGTACGGGGGCGCGGTCTGCTGGTTGCCATCGAATTTTCCAAAGAGATTGGCGCTCGGATGCTGACCGCCTGCCTGGAGCGCGGGCTGCTGGTCAACAAGCTCAAACCGAACGCTCTCCGCCTGATTCCGCCGCTTATCATCGGCAAGGCGGAGGTCGATGAAGCCGTCTCGATTATCGATGCAGCGCTGGCGGCGGTCTCCTGCGAGGCGTGACGTCTTTGCTATCCGTAATATTTGTGAGATAATTAGGATGATGTCGGAAAAGGTTCGCCGGATTGCTATACTGGTCATATTAACGGCAGTACTGCTGGTTTCAGTCGTGCGGTTGGCATATTCCTATGTGGAAGTCGGCATCAGCGACGAATTCTGGACACAGAAGCTGCCGGAATCTTATGATTTTTCCGATGTCCCGCAGACAGTGCTGAACGATGCTTCTGCCCACGCAGAGGAGCTGTTCGGGCAAAGCGGGGAGAAGTACCAGCGCTTCGTTGAGCAGTTGCTGGCGACCTATGAAGACGCGCAGGGCAAAGACTTCATCGTCCTCTTCAACCCCGGGGGCTGGGGCTGGAAAGCGCCCGACGAGGTCAAGGGGTGGGGCAGTATCCTGAACGGCATTAACACCGAGCTCGATGACATGGGATACGAGTCGCTGCTGCTGAACTACAAGCGTACCGGCGAATCGATACTGGCGAGGGGCAAAGAACTCATGGAAGTCTTGAACGGCTACCCGTCCAAGTCGAAATATCTCGCCAGCAGGGTGGACTTTCTCACTGCGCAGTACCCCGACCTCAAAGTGGTAGTGGCGGGGGAGAGCAACGGCGCCGCCATGTCGGACAGCGTGATGACCATCCTGCAGGACAATCCGCAAGTCTACAGCATCCAGACCGGCACGCCGTTCTGGTATCATGCCATGACCACGACCCGGACGCTGCGCCTGAACTCCAACGGCACCGGTCCGGATTCGTTCAGCGCCGGAGACATTCCCACAATCATCTGGGCGAATATCAAGTCTACCCTTGGTTTTGGCGACCGGGCAGGCACGGTCTTCCTGCATCTCAAAGCGCCGGGGCATGACTACTCCTGGCAGTATCCCGAAATCTATAACAAAGTCACCCAATTCCTGGAAGACAATTTCGGAATCAAAAGCAACTGATTCTTAAATACGAGGGGGTTATTTTGGCAGATAAGATAGTACTGGCATACAGCGGCGGACTGGATACCTCGGTGGCGATCCGCTGGATTAAAGAAAAGTACAACATGGATGTCATCGCCTTCAGTGTCGATGTGGGCAACGAGCCGGACTTTCCCGCTATCCGTGAGAAGGCGCTCAAACTCGGCGCTATCAAGGCGGTGGTGAAGGACGCCCGCAAAGAATTTGTCAGCGATTTTATTTTTCCCGCTATCCAGGCGAATGCGATGTACGAAGGGCAATATCCCCTCGCGACGGCGCTGGGACGCCCGCTGATGGCTCAATTAGTCGCGGAAACCGCACTGGCGGAAGGCGCGGCGGCGGTCGGCCACGGCTGCACCGGCAAGGGCAACGACCAGGTGCGCTTCGAGGTCAGCATCGGCGCGCTGGCGCCCGATTTAAAAATCATCGCCCCGGCAAGAGAATGGGGCATGACCCGCCCGGAAACTATCAAGTATGCGCAGAAGCACGGCATCCCCGTGCCGGTCACGGTCGCCAGTCCCTACTCCATCGACCAGAACCTGTGGGGCAGGGCAATCGAATGCGGTATGCTGGAAGACCCCTGGACCGAACCGCCGGATGACGCCTTCATCTGGGCGCAGTCGGCGGTTAAAGCGCCGGCGAAGCCGGAGTACGTTGAGATTACCTTCGAGAAAGGCATCCCGCTGGCGCTGAACGGCAAGAAACTGGCAGGCATCAATCTTATTGAGCAATTGAATGATATCGCCGGGAAGCACGGCGTGGGCAGAATCGACCATATTGAAAACCGCGTCGTCGGCATCAAGTCGCGTGAGGTCTATGAAGCACCCGCCGCGATGGTGCTCATCCAGGCGCACCAGGCGCTGGAAGCGATGTGTCTCACCCGCGACCAGATGCGCTTCAAACAGATGGTCTCGACCAAGTTCGCCGACCTGATTTACGATGGACTGTGGTTTACCTCTTTGCGGGAAGACCTCTATGCTTTCATCCAGTCTTCGCAGCGTTTCGTCACCGGCGATGTGAAAGTGAAGCTGTTCAAAGGCAGTAGCCTCGTCGTCGGGCGCCGTTCGCCGTACTCCCTTTACAGTCACGGTCTGGCGACATATGATAAGGGAGACGTTTTTGACCACAGCGCCGCCGCCGGCTTTATCAAGCTGTGGGGACTCGCGGCGCGGACGCAGAAACAGGTGCAGGGCAATAATCCGCCGAAGAGGAAGAAATAAATTTGAGTCATATTCGCGGGCGTTTTCACAAGGCTGCTGATACCAAAGTGGCTGCCTACACCGCTTCACTGCCTTTCGACAGGCGGTTGTACCGTCATGACATCGCCGGCAGCATCGCGCATGCCCGTATGCTCGCCAAGCAGGGTATTATTACGGCGCGCGAAGCGGAAGTGCTGACCGCCGCGCTGGCGTCTGTCCGCGAAGAAATCGAGCATGGTGCCTTCGAGTTCAAGTCGGAGCAGGAAGATATCCATATGGCGATTGAAGCCCGCCTGCTGGAAAAGGTGGGTGAGGTGGGGGGCAAACTGCATACCGCCCGCTCCCGCAACGACCAGGTGGCGCTCGACCTGCGTCTTTTCACCAAAGAAGCCATCGACGATGCCGTTATCCTGATGCGCAAGTTCCAGGAATCATTGCTGGATGTGGCGGAAGCCAATAAAGATGTAGTGCTGCCCGGGTATACTCATCTCCAGCCGGCGCAGCCGGTGCTGCTGGCGCACCATCTGCTCGCTTATTTTGAAATGCTCCAGCGTGATATCGACCGTTTTGACGATTGCCTGCGGCGCACCGATGTCCTGCCGCTGGGCAGTGGCGCACTCGCCGGGGTCGCTTATAACATCGACCGGGATTTTGTGGCGAAGGAGCTGGGCTTCAGCCAGGTCAGCCGCAATAGCATGGATGCCGTCGCCGACCGTGACTTCGTACTGGATTATGAAGCCGCCGCCTCCGTCTGCATGATGCATCTTTCGCGGCTGGCGGAGGAAATCATCCTGTGGTCTTCCGCGGAGTTCGGCTATATCGAACTGGATGATGCTTATGCCACTGGAAGCAGCATCATGCCGCAAAAGAAGAACCCCGATGTCGCCGAGCTGGCACGCGGTAAGACCGGTCGCGTCTACGGCAGCCTGCTCGCGCTGCTGACGACCATGAAAGGACTTCCCCTCGCCTATAACCGCGACTTACAGGAAGACAAAGAGGGCTTTTTCGACGTTGTGGATACGCTGAACAGCACTCTGGAAGTCTTCACCGGCATGGTGGCGACGATGCGCATCAGAGCGGAGAACATGCGCCGTGGTGTAGAGCGCGGCTATTTGCTAGCGACCGACCTGGCGGACTACCTCGTCGGCAAGGGAGCGAACTTCCGTACCGCGCATGAAGCCGTGGCGAAGCTGGTCAGCTATGCCGCTGATAACGGCAAGGCGCTTTCCCAGATAAGCTCCGCAGAGCTAAAAAAATATTCTGCGTTATTCGATAAAGATGTTGCTGCCATCACGGTGGAATCATCGCTGGCAAGCCGCGATGTCGCCGGAGGGACCGCCCCCGCGCGGGTCGCCGAGGCACTGGCGGCGGCGCGCCGGATGCTTGAGGAATGCCGCTGAACCCGGCGGTTCGATTTTGATTTTCCGGTAAATGAAAATCCCCCTGCCAAATCGGAGAGGGGGATAATGCTGTAGGGGGTGAAGTTGCTTAAAGACGGGTTATTTTACGGTGGAAACCTTGTGCTGGGTGCGGATGCACCGGGTGCAAAGCTTGAGCCGTTTCATCTGACCGTTAATCAGCATGGTCGTCGGGTGGATATTGCCCAGCCACTGGCGCTTGGTATGACGCTTGGAATGGCTGACGGCACAACCGGTCTGAGGCAGTTTACCGCATAAATCGCACTTCAACTTTGCTATTCTCCTTTGACTGAGTCCTTGACTTGATGTATGATGCGCTTATCATATTAACACAGTTTACGCGCCATTGACAAGAAGGGGCTCTTCGCTTAAAATTTGGTAGTTTTTCTGCAATCTCGTAAGGACGGTAAACTTATATGAAGAAAGTAAACACGCTGGCCGGGCAGGACCTGAGGGACATGTTCAGCGCTGCCACCGGCTGGCTGGAAAAGAACTCCGCGGATATCGATGCTCTTAATGTCTTTCCCGTCCCGGATGGCGATACCGGCACCAATATGCTGCTCACCATGCGCTCCACCATGGAAGAAGCCTACCGCGCTCCCGATCATAGCGCCTCGGCAGTCGCCCAGGCGATGGCGAAAGGAGCCCTGCTGGGCGCACGGGGCAACAGCGGCGTCATCCTCTCCCAGATTATCCGCGGGCTGGCACAGGCTCTGGAAGGCAAAGATACCTTCAATGCTGCGGACTTTGCCGATGCATTACAGTCGGCGTCCGAGACTGCTTACAAGGGCATCAACAACCCCGTCGAAGGCACCATCCTGACAGTGATGAAAGACGCCGCCAACGCCGCCCGCAAGCGTGCCGGTTCCAACGGCAAAGCCATCGGTAAAGACGTCGTCGATGTGCTGGATGCGGCGGTCAAAGCGGCAAATATCTCCCTGGCGAACACACCGCGCCTTTTGCAGGTGCTGCGTGATGCCGGCGTCGTCGATGCCGGCGGGCAGGGTTTGTTCACGATACTGGAAGGTGCGCTGCGCTACCTGACCGGCGAAATGGAAGAGATGAAATTCCGCAAACCCCAGATTGTCGTTTCTGATTTGCCCGGTCCCACGCGTTTGCCGCAGGCGCTGGTCGCCGACGAAGTGCCCTACGGCTATTGCACCGAGTTTTTACTGAAAGGCGAGGAGCTCGACCCGGATGACATCCGCAAGAAGCTGGAGAAAAAGGGCGAGTCCCTGATTGTCGTGGGGGATGGGTCGGCGGTGAGAATTCATATCCATACCATCGACCCCGGTAACGTGATACATTTCGCAACCAAGCTGGGCACGGTGCACCAGGCGAGCATGCGCAACATGGATGAGCAGCACCGTGACTTCCTGGAGATGCAGAAAGACAAAGCCCCCGCCGTGGATACCGCCATTATCGCGGTGGTTTCCGGCGATGGCTTGACCGAGGTCTTCAAGAGCCTCGGCGCGGCGGAGATTGTGCCGGGCGGACAGACTATGAATCCCAGCACCAAGGAACTGCTGCAGGCGGTGGAGGCTGTGAACGCCGATAAAGTTATCCTCCTGCCGAATAACAAGAACATTATCGCGACCGCCAGCCAGGTGCCGTCGCTGACCAAGAAGACGGTGGAAGTGATTCCGACCGAGATGATTCCGCAGGGCGTGGCGGCGCTGCTGGCTTTCGATTATGAAGCCGACCTGCCGACCAACGTAAAATTAATGAAAAAAGCAACCGGGCTGGTGAAGTCCGTCGAAATCACCCGTGCGGTACGCTCGACCAAGATTGGCAAATTGAACATCAAGAAGAAACAGATTATCGGCTTTCTGGATGGCGACCTCGTAGCGGTCGGGAATGAGATGCTGGAAGTGGTTGACCATCTCATCTCTCATCTGGACTTGCCGAAAGCGGAAGTGGTCACGATTTACCATGGTGCGGATACTCAACTCGCCGATGCTGAGCAGGTCAGCGCCGTCATCCGGGAGAAATTTCCCGAACTGCAGGTTGAAGTTGTGCCCGGCGGCCAGCCGCATTATGACTATGTTATTTCTGTCGAATAAGTGAGCAAAATATGATAGAAGGTGGTCACGAATAATGGCAGTAAAAATTGTTACAGACAGCCTGTCCGACATTACCAGCGACCTGGCGAAGAAGCTGGGCGTCAGCGTGGTGCCGCTCTACGTGCGTTTCGGTGAGCAGGTCTACAAGGACCGCATCGATATGACCACCGAAGAGTTTTACAAAAGGCTGGTCGAAGACCCGGTGCTGCCCACCACCACCCAGCCGACCCCCGCCGATTTCGGCGCAGTGTACGATAAGCTGGCAAAGGAAACCGATGAGATACTCGTTATGACGCTGTCGAGCAAATTAAGCGGTACCTATCAGTCGGCATTGCAGGCGAAGAACATGTTCACCGGCAAAGCCCGTATTGAAGTCATCGATTCCCAGGCGGTCATCATGGGGCTCGGTCTGCTGGTGGTTGCCGCCAGTAACGCCGCCAAAGCCGGCGCCAGTCTCGATGAGGTTGCCGCGCAGGTGCGGGACGGCGTAAAACGCACCTATTCGGTGATGTCTTTCGATACGCTTAAATACCTCGCCAGAGGCGGGCGTATCGGCAAGGCGCAGAGCTTTCTGGGTTCCATGCTGTCGGTCAAGCCGGTGCTCTGGCTCAAGGACGGCGAGGTCCACCCGCTGACTCGCGTCCGTTCCCGCGCCGCGGGCATGGATTACCTTTACAATTTCGTTGCCGGTTTTAAGAAAATAGAGGGACTGGCGGTGGAACATGCCACCACGCCGGCGGATGCCGAAACTCTGATTGACCGGCTTGGCGCGATTTATCCGAAAGAGAAAATCTACCGCGCTACGGTAAGCCCGGTCTTTGGCACCTACGGCGGTCCCCACGTGCTTTCCGTCTGTGTACTGGAAGGGAAGAAGGATTAATGACCGTCCGCGTTGTCACCGATAGCACCTCGGATCTTCCGCCCGAGGTCGCCCGGGAATTGGATATCGCCGTTGTGCCGCTTTACGTGAGGTTCGGAGAACAGGTCTATCGTGACGGCGTCGATATCAAGGACGATGAGTTTTACCGGAGACTGGTGGTCAGCCCGGTGCACCCTTCGACATCCCAGCCTACGCCGGCGGACTTTGCCGGGGTATATAACAAAGTGGCGAAAGACGCTGACGGGATAGTATCCGTCCATATCTCACGTAAGATGAGCGGCACCTGCGATTCGGCGCTGCGGGGCAGAGAAATGCTGTCATCGCCGTGCCCGGTTGAGGTAATCGACTCCGAATCGGTATCTATCGGCGCGGGGTTGGTTGCCATCGCTGCCGCCCGTGTTGCTAAAACCGGGGCGAATTTGCAGACGGTACTGAATGAAGCAAGACAGGCAGTGGAGCAGACCCACATCTGCGGGCTGCTGGATACGCTAAAATATTTGCATCGTGGCGGACGCATCGGCAAAGCGAAAGCGTTGCTGGGTTCGCTGCTCAATGTCAAGCCGATACTCGCGATGCGGGACGGCGAATTAGTGCCCGCCGGGCTCGCCCGCACCCGTAACCGGGGACTGGACAAGCTGACGGATTTCGTTAAAGAAGCCCTGAATATTCAGGAAATCGGGCTGGTCTACAGCACCAGCGCCGCCGAAGCCGTATCCTTAAGAGAACGGCTCGGGTCTTTCTTTAGCAGCGAAAGGATTCATATCTCCCGGCTGGGTCCCGCGCTGGGGGTGCATGGCGGTCCCGGCACCCTGCTGCTCGCCCTCAGGGAAAAAGCAAACAGCCTGAAGAAGATTTCCCTGCCCTCGCAATCCGGCATGAAGCCCGTCCGGGACTAGGGGCGAAACCTTGCTGGTAAATACCGCACCGCTACTGAAAATCCTGGAGCTCGAGCAGCAGAAAAACTATGCCGATTCCGCGGTCATCGGCGGATTAGACCGCTTCCTGCGCAACTGGGCAGGCACCGCCGGAGCATCGCTGCAAGATTCCCTCTCGCTTTCCCGTTTTCAAAATCTGGTGAACACTGATTACTCAGATATGGGCAGGCGCCAGCGGGAAACATGGGTCAAGAACATGCTCGCTTTCCTCGCGGAGCAGGAAAAAGAAGAGACCAGACCTGCTAAAGCTCCTGCCGAAGCCGTTCCCCGCCTCAGGTCAAGAACGGCAAGACTCAAGAGTTCTACTGCCACTGCGGCGGGCGGACTCGATTCTCCGGTTACCGTAATCAGGGGCATCAGTACCGCGCTGGAAGGCAAGTTCGCCAAACTGGGCGTCAGGACTGTCCGCGACCTGCTTTATTTTTTCCCTCACCGCCACCTCGATTACAGCCAGGTAAAGACCATCGCCCAGCTTACCGAAGGCGAGCAGACCATCGTGGCGAATGTCTGGCAGGCAAAAGTATCGTTCCTCGGCGGGCGGCGCGGCACCGAAGCCATCGTCGGCGATGAAACAGGCAACGTGCGCGCGGTCTGGTTCAACCAGCCGTATATCGCCCGCAACCTGACGACCAACAGCCGTATCGTCCTCAGCGGCAAAGTCAGCCTGTTCCGCGGGCGTCTGGTGTTCCAATCGCCCGAGTGGGAGCCGGTGGAAAGCCAGGACCCGGTGCACACGGCGCGGCTGGTGCCGGTCTATCCGCTGACCCAGGGCTTGTACCCGCGCACGGTGCGCAAGCTGGTCAAGGGCGCGGTTGATCTGTACGCCGGGCAAGTGACCGATTTCCTGCCGGCGGTCGTCAAAGAGCGCAGCGGACTGCTCGATTTGCCCGCCGCCATCGCACAGGCGCACTTTCCCGAAGATGCGGCATTGAAAGACAAAGCCCGCATCCGCCTCGCTTTCGATGAACTGTTCCTGCTGCAACTGGGCGTGATGAGTAAAAAACGCGATTGGCAGGAGAGCCAGCCGGGTAACCCATTAGAAATTGATACTGCGCTGAAGGAGAAATTCCTCAAATCTCTGCCTTTTACTCTGACCGCCGCCCAGCAGAAAGTCTTGCAGGAGATACTTGCCGATTTGCAGAAGCCGCTGCCGATGTGCCGTTTGCTACAGGGCGATGTGGGCAGCGGTAAGACCGTGGTGGCGACCGCAGCCCTGCTCGTGGCGGCGGCTAACGGCTTCCAGGGGGCATTCATGGCGCCCACCGAAATCCTCGCGCGGCAGCATTTCGCGACTATTTCCGGCTTGCTGGCGCGTCTGGGCGAACCGCAGGGGGATGATTACCTGTGCCGCTACACCGGCATTCTGCCGCGTCCGCTGACGCTGGCGCTACTCACCGGCGAGATAACCGTGTCTCGAAAACAGGAACTCCAGCAGCAAATCATCGCCGGGGAAATCGATATTGTCATCGGCACGCATGCCATCATCCAGAAAGAGGTGGCGTTCAAGAAATTGGGTCTGGCGGTCGTGGACGAACAGCACCGCTTCGGCGTGGAGCAGCGTTCCGCGCTGCGGCAAAAGGGGTTCAATCCCCACATGCTGGTGATGACCGCGACGCCTATCCCGCGCACGCTTGCCCTGACTCTCTACGGCGACCTCGACCTTTCTATTATTAACGAACTGCCGCCGGGCAGACAGGCAATCAAGACGAAATGGCTCCAACCCGGTCAGCGCGAGAGCGCCTATGCTTTCCTGCGCAAGCAGATTGCCGCCGGGCATCAGGCGTTCATTATCTGCCCGCTGATTGAAGAATCGGAGACGATTACCGCACAGGCGGCGGTCACCGAATACGAACGGCTATCGCAGGAGGTCTTCCCCGATTTGCGGCTGGGACTCCTGCACGGCAAGATCAATGCCGCGGAAAAAGATGATGTGATGCGTCGCTTCCATGACGGCGCAGTAGATATCCTGGTCGCCACGCCGGTCGTGGAAGTCGGTATTGATATTCCCAACGCTACGGTCATGCTGATTGAAAGCGCCGAGCGCTTCGGGCTTTCCCAGCTGCACCAGTTCCGGGGCAGGGTGGGGCGGGGACAGGCGCAGAGCTACTGCCTGCTCATGGCGGAAAACCCCTCTGAGATTGGTCAGCAGAGGCTTGACATAATAGAGAAAGTACAGGACGGTTTTGTGCTTGCGGAAGAAGACCTGAAACTGCGCGGTCCCGGCGAGTTCTTCGGCACGCGGCAGAGCGGGCTGCCCGACCTGCGCATGGCGAAACTATCCGACACTGCCATTCTGGAACTGGCACGCAACGAAGCCACCCGTCTTTTTGCCGAAGACCCGGAGATGAAGCGGGCGGAGCACAAGCTGCTGGCGAAGGAAATGGCGCGCGTTTGGCCGAAAAACACCGGCGAGTGGAGTTAAAAAAGCTTATTGCCCGTTCACCCTGAGCTTGTCGAAGGGTGAGCATAAAAATCTGAATACTCATGGTTCGACAGGCTCACCATGAGCGGTTACAAAAACTCCTAACAAGTTCTTTGTTATGCTATAATATTCCTTAAATCGAAGGGGGAGGGGTCTGTGCCGGTTACCAGGTTCATCGTCAATCCCGCGGCAGGGGCGGGCGGCACCGCCCGCAAATGGCCGAATATCATGGCATTGCTGAAGAGCCTCGGCGTGCGCTTTGAGCATCAAATCACCGAAGCGCCGGGACATGCTACCGAACTCGCCCGTGATGCGGTCAAGCAGGGCTATGAACAGGTCGTCTCCGTCGGCGGAGACGGCACCATCAACGAGATTGTTAACGGATTGTATTCCGCCGGCGGCAACGGGCAAATTGCTCTGGGAATCATCGGCACCGGCACCGGCGGCGATTACTCCCGAACCATCGGCTTGCGCTGTCCTTATCCTGAGCTCTGCCAAAAACTGCTGGAACCGCATCGTCTCAAGGTCGACCTCGGCATTGTCGAGTACAGGAATAACGGCAGCACACAGCAGCGCGTCTTTGCCAACTTCGCCGGAGCGGGTTTCGATGCCGAGATTGTGCGGCGCACCAGCCAGCAGTTCAAATCGCTGGGCAGCATGGCGTCCTATTTGCTGGGCACATTCTCTACGCTGGTCTCTTTTCGCAACGAGAAGGTTTCACTGGAGATTGACGGCGTGCTTTACGCGCAGAAAGTCTGTACCGTGATTATGAATAACGGGAAGTACGGGGGCGGGGGCATGCTCACCGCGCCGGATGCCGACCTGACCGACGGTCTTTTCGATGTGCTCATCGTCGGCGACCTGGACAAGCTCGACCTGCTGCGTTCGCTGCCCCGGATTTACAAGGGCACGCACCTGACTCATCCTAAAGTTACTCTAAAGCGCGCTAAGGAAGTGGTTTTACGCCCGTTCCGCTCCCTGCCGCTGCAGGCGGACGGCGAGCTGCTGGGCGAAGCCCCGGCGAAATTCCGCATCCTGCCCGCGGCTTTGAATGTGATTGTATAGATAGAATGTCGATTAATCGTAAATTGATGCTGGTTCTGCTGGGTGTGCTGGTCGTGTTCGTGGTTGCGGACGGACTGGTGACCGAATTCCTTGTTTCCGGAGGCATCGCCCGCGAAGGTAATCCCTTTCTTGAGTCCATCGTCGGACAGCAGGGATTCATACTTTTGAAAGTCGTGGGAGCGGTCGCTTGCGCCTTTGTCCTGTGGGATATCTACCGCCGCTTCCCCAAATTGGCGCTGGTGTCCACATCCTGTTTCGTAGTAATCTACAGTATTATCGTGCTGTGGAACCTGAGCCTGGCGCTCTAGTTGCCGGCGCCGGTGCGGGCGGGATAGCGGGTAAAAATAACCTGCTTGGGTACCTTATAGTCCGCCATGATGCGCTGGCAGAACTGCTTGATTTCCTGCTCCGAAGCCTCTTGACCTTCTTTCAAGCGGATAATGGCGCTGACCACCTCGCCGCGCAGCTTGTCTGCCGCGCCGACGACCTTGGCTTCGGCGACCTTGGGATGAGTGAGCAGCACTTCTTCAATGTCATGGGGATAGACGTTCTGCCCTTTCAGGATAATCATGCGCTTCTTGCGACCGGTAATATAAACGAAGCCATCTTCATCCATCTTGCCGATATCTCCGGTGTAGAGCCAGCCGTTTCTAATCGCTTTGGCGGTATCTTCCGGATTGTTGTAATAGCGCTCCATCATCGGTCCGTGCACGATAATCTCGCCGTCGTGGTTGGCGGGCAGCTCTTTGCCGTTATCGTCGACTATCCTGACGGCATAACCGGGGATAGGTTTGCCGCAGGAGCCGAGCTTGCCGGAACCATCCACCGGCGGGCAGGTGACATGGGAGACCGCTTCGGTCAGCCCCCAGACATCCAGCAGGGGCAGATGGAAATATTCCTTGAACTTCAAGATGGTGCTCACGGGCAGCGGCGCGCCGCCGCTGGCTACTAACCGCAATGAACTGAGGTCGCTCTTGATGCCCTCTTCCTCGGCGATTTTCACCGCCAGGGCGTAGATGTAAGGCACGCCCAGCCACATGGTGCCTTTTTCCTTTTGAATCGTTTCCAGCAGGCTGTTGATGGAGACGCCGGTGCCGGGCACGACGACGATGGCGCTGCCCAGCGAGACCGAGGTCAGCAGCACCGAGCCCAGCGCGAAGTTGTGGTACATGGGCAGGGCGAAGAGCATAATGATATCGTTTTGCGTCTGTTCAAAGCCAATGCCGGAAGCGGTTGCCAGGGCGCAGAGGTTTTTGTGAGTGATGGCAGCGCCCTTGGGATGGCTGGTGGGACCGCCGCTGTAGGAAATCATGGCGAGGTCTTCGGAATCGATAGCAGCAGACGGTCTGGTTGCCGGGCTGCGGGCGAGGATATCAGTAAAGCTCAGGAACCTGCCTGCCGCATCGGGAGTGAGGCTGATTATCTTTTCCAGAGACGGGAAGCGTGACATACCGGTGGCGACCGGCTCCAGACAGGGATTTTCCCCGATGAGGACGCGCGGCTGGCAGTTCGCCATCACCGCGGCGAGTTCGCCGGCTTTGTACCGGGTGTCCAGCGCCACCACGACAGCGCCCAGCTTGAGGATGCCGAAATAACCGAAGACGAACTCGGGGCTGTTGGAGATGAGCAGCGCCACGCGGTCGCCTTTGCGGATGCCTATCCTTGCCAGCGCGTTGGCGAGCTTATTGGTCGTGGCATCGAGCTCAGCGTAAGAGATGCGGCGTTCGCCGGAGACCAGCGCCGTGCGCGCAGGAAAATTTTGAACAGTTTTCTCCAGCATTAACGTCGCGTTCATGATTGTTACCTCTTATGATTTGGAGTCTTCGAGTATGACGCGGGCATCGACCGCCACGGCGCCGTCTTTATAGGCGAACACCGGGTTCAGGTCGAGCTCCTTGATCTCAGGGTGTTTTTCCACGAAATCGGAAATCTTGAGGATCATGTCTTCCAGTTTGCTGATATCGGCGGCTTCCTGACCGCGGAAGCCGGTCAGCAGGGGATAGCCCTTTATCTCGCGGATCATTTCAGCGGCGTCCCGCTTTTCCAGCGGGGTAATGCGGAAAGCGACGTCCTTGAGCAGTTCGACAAAGATACCGCCCAGACCGAACATAATCATGGGACCGAACTGGGCGTCTTTGGACATGCCGATAATGACCTCGACGCCGGGGCGCGCCATCTTCTGCACCGCCACTCCCTGCACCTTTGCCTGCGGGGCTTTCTGGCGGACGCTCTTCATGATGTCATCGTACGCCTTGGCGACCTGCTTGGCAGTCTTCAGTCCTACCTTGACGCCGCCGGCATCGCTCTTGTGGATAATATCCGTAGAAGCGATTTTCAATACGATGGGAAAACCAAGCTCAGTTGCGATGCTGACAGCCTCATCTTGAGAAGCGGCGAGCTTCGTTTCCACTACATTGATTCCGGCTGCCTTGAGCAGTTTCTTGGATTCAATCTCGGTAAGCAGAGAACGGGACTCTTTCTGCGCACGGTCGATAATTTGATTGCTCATGAAAATGTCTCCTCAGTATCAATTCGAACGCCCTCAGTATAGCAGAATTAGTCAAGTTTTGAAAAGCGAAATGGTTTACTAATTCTATTCATTCTTGGTAGTCATACTTCTTGCCAACCTCACCCCCTGTATCCCCCGCTCCAAGTTTGGTAAATATTAACCAAGCCTTTTATCGTAATTTGGAGCGGGGGAAAAGATTTTAAGAGAGGGGGCGAAAGCCCCCTCTCTTTCTTACACACTCCTCTTCAGCCAATGAGTTTCTGGTTGATATACCTGATTCAGGCTGGAGAGGGGCAGGGGGTGAGGTAAGCAGGATGCTGCCTAACCATCATTGAACAGGAACTGGTTTACTTCCCTGTTGCTTGGTGGTAAAATTGGGGCTATCCGGCAACTTGAAATCAAACCGGTTCGTCGTGCGTTGCCGGGTCCAAAACAGAGATAAAATAAAGGAGGGTGTTCTATGCAGCAATTCCGGTTCTTCCTGCCCACGAAACTTGTTTTCGGCAACGGTGTCTTCAATCAGCTTGGTAAAGAGGCGAGCAAGCTGGGTAAAAAAGCCATGGTGGTCACCGGCTCCGCCAGCATGCGCAAGACCGGCGTACTGGACAAGGCAGTCAAAGACCTCAATGCCAACGGTGTCACTACCGTAGTTTTTGACAAGATAGAACCCAATCCCAGAGTCGCGACCATCGATGCGGCGGCGCAGATCGTCCGCCAGGAAAAGATAGACCTTGTCATCGGGATTGGCGGCGGTAGTACCATGGATGGTTCCAAAGCCATCACCCTGGCGAGCACCGGCGCCGTCTCCGTGTGGGACCATTACACCGGTAAAGCGCAGGGCAAAGACCCGGCGCCCGCTATCCTGCTGGTACCGACCGTCGCTGCCACCGGCTCTGAGGCGAACCCCTTCGCCGTGGTGACTAACTGGGAGACCCATGACAAGAGGGCTATCGGCAGCCGCTTCATGCAGCCCAAAGTCTCGCTCATCGACCCGGCGCTGACCTTGACATTGCCCGCCAAACAGACCGCACAGGGCGGCGTGGACATCTTCTGCCATGTCGTCGAGGAATATGTCACTACATCCGACCCATCGGCGGTGACCGACGGTATCTGCGAGACTTGCATGAAGGTAGTGCTGGAGTACCTGCCGAAGGCTTTAGCCAAACTGGATGACCTCAACGCCCGCTTCGAGCTTTCCTGGGCGAGCACGGTCGCCTGCTCCCAGTTCCGTTCGCTGGGCGGCGGCATCGAAACCGGCGTCCGCTCTTTACATGACATCGAGCACGCCGTCAGCGGCTTCTATGATGTCGCGCATGGCGATGGGCTTTCCGCCCTGATTCTTGCCTGGATGAAATTCACTCTGCCGGCGCGGAAAGACCGGTTCGCCAAACTGGCGAAGAACGTCTTCGGCAAGCCGGATGCCATCAAAGCGATGGAAGAATGGCTGGCGTCGGTCAACATGAAACACAACCTGCGTGAATTCAACGTCGACCCGAAGAAGTTCGACGCGATGGCGGATTCGGCATACAAGATGGGCTATGGCCTGGACAAACATCCTATCAAGATGGAGCCCAAGGTTATCGCCCAGCTTTACAAAGACGCTTACTAGCCTCTCATATTAGGGAGAAGCATAACGGCACAGGTCACTCAATCGCCTTCGACCTGTGCCGTTCTTGTATCATCAGCCGACAAAAAAAGACACAAGCCAAGATTATCACCTGACCTGTGTCCTTTTCTTTATTCAGTTGTCAGCTTGCGTTAAATTACTATTTGCCGCTTAGCTTTATCTTGCTGTAGCAATCGCTGCAATAGACCGGTCTGCCCTCACGGGGTTCGAAGGGGACCTCGGTCTCTTTGCCGCACTCGGCGCAGGTCGCCGGGTACATCTGGCGGTGCGGGCGGTTCGGGTCATTTCCGTACCGTTCGGCTTTCCTTGCCTGTCGGCAGGATGGGCAGCGCTTGGGCTCATTGGTGTAGCCCTTCGAGGCGAAGAATTCCTGTTCCGAAGCACTGAACGTGAACGTTGCTCCGCAATCGGAACACTGAAGACTCTTGTCTTCAAACTTCATTGGATGACCTCCTCTGTCTTTTACATGGTTGCAGTTTCGGTCATCCAGTGGCGGGTAAGCTTTGAAAAGCTCATGGTAACGTTCTACCTGTGTAATGACCTAACCCAAAACCATTTTGCTATATTGTGCACCAAAAAAAGAAATTTTGCAAGAGCCTATTTTACTATCTGGCTGATTTCCTTGAATTTCTCCGATTTCGCACTCTTAAGCAGTTCGAAGAGCACCATTTCCGTGCTGGTGATAGCAGCGCCGTTGCGGTTCATTTTCTGGAGTGCCAGTTCTTTGTTTGCTTCGCTGCGCGAAGATACGGCATCGGCGACCACCTGGACTTCATAGCCGGCACCGAGCAGGTCGATGGCGGTCTGGTAGACGCAGACGTGGGCTTCTATCCCGGCGATGAGCACCTGCTTGCGGTTGAGCGTCTTGAACCCCTTGAGGAAGGTCTCGTCGCCGCAGCAACTGAAGCTGAGTTTCGCGACCGGCTTGATGTCCTTCAGCAGTTCGGCGACCTCCGGAATAGTGGGTCCCAGCCCCTGCGGGTATTGCTCGGTCATGATAACGGGCACGCCGAGCGCTTGGGCGCCTTTGATAAGCTTCTGGAGGTTGGTGATAAGGTTTTCCCGGTCGAACATCACGCGCGCCAGCTTGACCTGGACATCGACCAGCACCAGTACCGTGTTATCGGCGGTAAGCAATAACGGTTTGTTCATTTCGAAGCTCCAATATAAAGGGAGGCACCGATATGAGCGATGCCTCCCCGTGACTCACTCTGATAGAGAGGGATTGCTATTCTTTGGGCAGCGCGGTGGCGAAGGCGACCGTCTGTCCGCCATCGATGGTGATGCACTGACCGGTGATGTAGCGGGCGGCATCCGAAGCCAGGAAGAGGACGACATCGCCGATGTCTTCCGGCTCACCGATGCGTCCCAGCGCGGTCTGCGATGCGGAGACCTTCTCCATATCGCCCTGCCACTGTACCGCCGCCAGCTTGGTGCGGATGACGCCGGGGGCGACGCAGTTGACGCGGATATTGAATTTGCCCCATTCGCGCGCCATGTTCTTGGTCATCATGATGGTGCCGGCTTTGGTGATGCTGTAGATGGCAATCTCGGCGGGAATCAGTCCGGCGACCGAAGCGGTGTTAATCTGGCAGCCGCCGCCGTTATCGCGCATGACGCGGGCGCACTGCTGTCCCAGGAAGAAAGGTCCTTTCAGGTTGACGCTAAAGGTGGTGTCCCATGCCCATTCTTCAGCATCCATCAGGGTGCCGGGGTATGGGTTAGTACCGGCGTTATTGAACAGGATATCAACTTTTTTGAATTGCTTGACC
>JAQTVW010000015.1 GCA_028706655.1 Dehalococcoidales bacterium
CTGCGCCAGCTTTACGCTTAAAGATTCCATCTTCTGTGTTTCCGTCATCAGGTCGGAAAGTAGAGTTTCAAATTTCTGGGTGCCCTTGGCAAGCATGTTCCGTGCGTTCTCGATAATCTCTGCAGGGAGACCCAGTCGCGCCGCCGTCGCCAGGGCATTGCTGCCGCCGGGAATGCCCAACACCAGATGGTAGGTCGGCGCCAGCGTCACCGGGTCGAAGTCCAGTGATGCATTCTGCATTCCTTTAGTCGTATGAGCAAAAGCTTTGAGGTCGCTGAAGTGCGTCGTGGCGACGACCAGCGCACCGCGGGAGAGGAAATACATCAGGAGTGAGCGCGCCAGTGCCGAGCCTTCAGCAGGGTCGGTGCTGGTGCCCAGTTCATCAAGAAGTACCAGGCTCCTCCGAGAGGCGTGGTTGATAATACGGGCGATGTTGTTCATGTGCCAGCTAAAGGTCGAGAGAGTCTGCTCGATGCTCTGCTCGTCGCCGATATCCGCGAAAATGCCATCGAAGACGGGTATCCGGCTTTCGGGAAGCGCCGGAATGGGTAAACCAGCCTGCGCCATCAGGCTCAATAGCCCGATGGTCTTCATCGTCACTGTCTTGCCGCCGGTATTGGGTCCGGTGATAATCAGGGCGGAAAAGTCATTACCGATTTCCACAGACAGCGGCACCGCTTTATCGGCGAGGAGCGGATGTCTTGCCTCCATCAACTTGAGAATACCGCCGGACTTATCGTCGTCAGCACTCGTTATCTGCGGTTCGCTGGCGCGAAAGCGGCGGGCGTAACGCGCCTTCGCCAGTTCCAGGTCAAGTTCCGCGATGCGGACTATCGAACGGGAAATTTCCGCTTCATGTTCGCCAATTTCAGCGGTGAGGCTGCCTAAAATGCGTTCTACCTCCCGCTTTTCTTCGCGGGAAAGTTCGCGTAGACTGTTGCCGATATCCACGGTCACCAGCGGTTCGACGAAAACCGTCGCCCCGGTGTTGGACACGTCATGGACAATGCCCTTGACTTCCTTGCGAGCTTCCATCTTGATGGGTATGACATATCTGCCCTCACGTTCAGTAATGAGGGCTTCCTGGACTACCTTTTGCCCTTTGGTTGAGCCCATGAAGGCTTCCAGCTTTTGCATCAATTGTTGTTTCATGCCGCCAAGCTGGCGGCGGATACCGGTCAGTTGCGGCGAAGCTGAGTCCAGCACTTCGCCGGTGATACCGATACAACGACCGATGTTCTTTTCAATATCATTGAGCTCCGCGATGCCCTGCGCAATCTCCCAGAGCATCAGAAATTCCGTGTTTACTTTCGCCAGATTGCTGCGCAGTTGGCGGCAGGCAATCAGCACCTGCTGGACTTGCAGTAAATCCATTGGTTCCAGCATCTTTTCCCGCGCCGCCATCGCCACCAGAGAACGGATATCAAATATGCCGCCGATAGTGAACGCCGGCTCAAGCTCCAGCAATCTTCTGGCTTCCGCCGATTGCCCCAGCAGCCGCACAATAGTATCATAGTCAGTCAGCGGCTGGAGTTCGAGCGCCTGTTCCCGGCTGGCGGAAAAAGAGGCAAACCCGGCGATAATTTCCCTTACCCGGGGAAACTCCAGTACTTCCAGGCTTTTTTCATCCATAATTCTAATATATTATAGCAGGTATCAATTTCGTTTGACCTCACCTTGACAGCTTATCTCCCGATATTATTAAATATAGAATCATGATTATCTTAGTCAACTATATCCAACCGAAATATGTTGACCTGATGTGCCTGCAATTGACAAAGCCGGCGTAGGAGACTATGATTTTTTGAGGTGTGTTTATGGCGAAGACAATTGCAGAAATCAATAAAAGAATAAAAGAAGGCAAAGCCGTCGTTGTTACGGCGGAAGAAATAATCGATATTGCGCGGACGAAAGGCATCCCACAGGCAGCCCGCGAAGTAGATGTGGTCACGACCGGGACTTTCGGCGTGATGTGTTCCTCCGGAGCGTTTCTGAATATCGGGCACAGCAAGCCGCGCATCAAGCTGGGCGGCGGTAAAGCCTACCTCAACGATGTGCTTGCTTATCCCGGTTTTGCCGCGGTCGATCTGTTCATCGGGGCGAATGCCCTGCCTGACGACGACCCCCGCAACCGCATCCGACCCGGCGAGTTCAACTACGGCGGCGGGCATGTTATCGAAGAGCTGGTCGCGGGCAAGGATGTCCGGCTTTCGGTGTCCGCTTACGGCACGGATTGCTACCCGCGCAAGAAACTTGAGACCTGGATTAACCTCAAAGACCTCAACCAGGCGACGCTTTTTAATATCCGTAACGCCTACCAGAACTACAACGTCGCGGTAAATCTTTCCGATAAGCTGATATATACCTACATGGGCATGCTCAAACCCAAGCTGGGCAACGCGAGCTACAGCTCCGCCGGTCAGCTTTCGCCGCTGCTGAAAGACCCCTATTACCAGACTATCGGCATCGGTACACGCATCTTCCTCGGCGGCGGAGTCGGCTATGTTGCCTGGCACGGCACCCAGCACAGCCCTGACGCCCTTCGTAGTGACAATGGCGTGCCCAAGCGGGGCGCCGGGACACTTGCGGTTATCGGCGACCTGAAACAGATGAGCCCGCGCTGGCTGGTCGGCACGAGCATCCTCGGTTACGGGTGCAGCCTGATGGTCGGCATCGGTGTCGCCATCCCGGTACTGTCCGAGGACATCCTGAGCCATGCCGCCGTAAGCGATAGCGAGATATTTGCGGGAGTAGTTGATTATTCCGAAGCTTATCCCAAGATGAAGCCGGAAGTATTGGGCGAGGTCAGCTACGCCGAACTGAAAAGCGGGACAATCAAGGTACAGGGTAAAAACGTGCCCACCGCTTCACTTTCCAGCTACTCACGGGCAGTGGAGATTGCGAACACCCTGAAAGACTGGATACGCAAAGGCGATTTCCTGCTCACCGAACCTGTTGCGCCGCTGCCCGGCGTTGGGTCTGGTGTCACGTTCAAACCGCTCAACGAACGTCCGGTGGAATATTAGGAGGTGGGGTTGATGGCTGTTTCCAAAAAAATCGTCCTGCATTTTCCCCGGCGCAGTATCGAACGTCCTATCATCTGGCACCTGGCGCGGGACTATGCGCTGGAGTTTAATATTATCAAGGCTTCCATCAGTCCCGAGCAGGAGGGCTTGATGGTCATTGAGTTGACCGGCAAACCGGAAGACTATGACAAGGGCATTGATTTCCTGGTCAAAGCCGGCGTCAAGATACAATCGCTGAGCCAGGACATCACCCGCAACGAAGACAGGTGCACCCAGTGCGGCGCCTGCGTTACCATCTGCCCGGCGAATGCTTTCAGCATCGACCCGAAAAACCGCAAAGTCATCTTCGATAACGAGAAGTGTCTTGCCTGCGGACTCTGCCTGAAAGCGTGCCCGCCGCACGCCATGGAAGTACATTTCTAGTGCCATGCAACCGCGCATTTACCGCAACTGGATAGCGGGTAGAGACCTGGTCGCCTTCACCGTGACGGTCAGAGAGACCGACCTTTACATCCGCGCGACGACTAACCTGGCGCGCAAGGCATATAAGCTAGTTGAAAAATACCGGGGATTCCTAGAAACCTACATCACCAAAAATCCCCTCTTCCTCACTACTTTAGAGCCGATTGTAATTTCTGAAGACGCTCCTGCAATTGTCCGCCGCATGGCAACCGCCACCGCTGCGGTCGGCGTGGGACCGATGACCACCGTTTCGGGAGCAATCGCTGAGTTTGTCGGGCGAGACCTGCTGGAATTATCTCCTGAGATAATCGTGGAGAACGGCGGCGAAATCTTCCTGAAAAGCCTGAAGAACAGGGTTATCGGAATCTATGCCGGCAAGTCACCGCTCAGCGGGAAAATCGGTGTTGAAATCAGCGCCCGGGACACGCCGCTGGGAGTGTGTACATCGTCCGGGACAGTGGGACATTCCGTGAATTTCGGCAAGGCGGACGCCGTGGTGACGATTTCAGCGGATACGATTCTGGCGGACGCTTCGGCGACTGCTATTGCCAATCGTGTTCAAACTGCGGAAGACATCGACCCCGCTCTCAAGTTTGCAGAAAGTATCTCAGGACTAAGCGGGGTGGTTATTATCAAAGACGAAGTAATGGGAGTCTGGGGCAAGGTCAAGCTCTGCCCGACGACAGTCTGAACTTAGCTCTTGATGTCTATTTTCAAGCTACTGATTTTCCCGACATCTTTCAACGAGCTGACCATCCCGATGATGGTGCTGTAGAAAATCTTATTTACGAACGGGTTCAGCGGCACCTGCGTGTTATTAAGGTTGAGACTGACCTGATGAGCATCATCAATCGCAAGGGCGAGCGTGTCGATTTGCCCGGTGCCGCGCAATGAGCCGACCATCCCGTTAACGACACTTTCGACAAGCCCCGCAACGAAGGGATTCATTTCGATGGCGGTACCGTTAACCGCCATGCTGACCTGCTTTGCCATATTGCCGCTCCTCCGTGAGGCTATTTTTCCTTGTCTCTAATCATGGCTTCCATTTTTTTCAGGAGTTCCTGTTCGATTGCCGCATGGGCTTCCAGTAGCTTTCTGGTATGGCTCAGGTGAGCCCGCATATCGTGGGCTTTGGCTTCCCAAACCGGCTGGGACAGGTCGCCGCTGGTCAGTTCCGCAATGTGCCGCTTGGAGAGGTCGAAACGGGCTTTCAAATCTTCATGCTCCAGCAGGAGCGAATGTAGCGATGTCGCCAGTTCCCGGTCGCCATATTTTTCGAAAGCCGCCAGGAGAGCCGTTTCTTCCCGTTTGAAATGTTTTTCCAGCCCTTTAATCACTTTTTCCAGCAGTTCCTGCAGCGCCTCCAATCCCTTGCGCTGGTCGGTGCGCCCGGGCATGAAGGATTCCTTGGATTTTTCCAGTCCGGAGATTGCCTCAACGTCGTTGGCAACCGTTTCCATATTCCGCATTTTTTCAAAGGTGACCTTGTGCTCTTCGATAATCTGTTGAATCAGCTTATGGATATCGTTGTTCATGCTTGCTCCTTCTCCAGATTTTATTTTTCTAATCGCTGCAGGTAGCGATGCGCTTGCAGGGCGGCTTTCGCCCCTTCACCGGCGGCTATGATAATCTGCTTGTCCGGGACATCGGTCACGTCTCCGGCGGCAAAAAGTCCGGATACGGTTGTTTCGCAGAAACAGCTGACAGGCACCTCGCCGGACTTGTTGAGATTCAATAGCGCGGCAACCATATCCGAGTTCGGCGTTAGTCCGATTTCGACAAATACACCCGCGACATCAAGTTTTTTGTGAACTCCGGTTTTCATGTTACGGATAATTATACCATCGACAAAATCTTTCCCCTCAATCTTTTCCGTTTGGTACTCAACATAAGTAGTCAGATTTTTCAAGGCAGAAGCCCGCTCCACCAGTATCTGGTCTGCCGTAAGCGGCGTCATGGATATCAGGTCGATGTGTTCGGCAACCCGGGCAACATCCAGCACTGCTTCAAGCGCAGAATTACCTCCCCCAACCACTGCCACCCTTTTCCCGAAGAAGAGGGGGCCGTCACATACGGCACAATAAGTCACGCCTCTGCCCAGAAACTCATCTTCACCGGGAACATTCAGCTTGCGCGGTTTCTTTCCCGAAGCCAGGACGACGCTCATGGATTGATACCGGGCGCCGCTCTCGCTGACAGCGGTAAAACCGTTATCATTCCATTCCAGCTTGTTGACCTTTTCCCCTATTTTCTGGTCGATAGGGAACTGGCTGACCTGTGCATGGAACCTGTCAATAAGCTCCTGTCCTTCGATAAGCTGGTAGCCCAGGTAGTTCTCCACGCCTTTCGTCCAGTTTACCTGCCCGCCCACATCGGCGGCGACAAGTATCGTTTTCAATTGCTTGCGCGCGGCATAGACCGCCGCACATAATCCCGCGGGTCCCCCGCCGATTATCATCAGTTCGTATATCATTATGCTTGAGGTTTGATTTCCAGCAGTTCGTCCAGTTTCATCTGGTTAAATCCGACGATGAATTTATCTCCCACGAATATCACCGGCACCATCATCTGCTTGGTTTTGTCTATCATTTCTTTAGCTTTCGCACGGTCCATGGCGACGTTGACATCTTCGTATGCGATACCCTTTTGCGAAAGATACTCTTTCGCTTTTACGCAGTAGGGTCAGGTAGGAGTTGAATAGATAATTACTTTTTGATCGGTCATCGGTCTGCCTCCTGCAAAAATTCGTACTGTAGCTAATCTTATCTTTGCGGGAGGAATTAGTCAATACATGTTATATAAAATGAGGGGGGCTTTATTTCCGCCCCCCCCTCACACGATTCACCGAACCGGGACCATTGAACCTAAATCAGCGCTCCTTCCATCTGAGCGACAAGCTGTTCGTTGGTGTAGTGGTTCAGACTGATAGCATCGGCGGTGCAGCCGCCCACGCAGGCGCCGCAGCCCTTGCACAGCGCGGCATTGACCTGGCAGACTTTCTTCGCTGAATCGAAGGTGATGGCGGTGTAAGGGCAGACCGATTCGCACAGGCGGCAGCCGGAGCAAATCCTGGCATCAATAACAGCGGTAGCTGCTTCGACTTCTACCTTGCCGCGGTCAATCAAGGACAGGGCTTCAGCGGCGGCGGCGGAAGCCTGGGCAACCGTATCCGGGATGTCCTTGGGGCTCTGGCAGCAGCCGGCGATGAAAATGCCGTCAGTCATAGTGGCAACCGGGTCGAGCTTGGGATGCTTCTCCAGAAAGAAACCATCGGCGCTGCGGCTGATGTTAAACATGCGTCCCACATCGTTAGTGTCTGCCTGGGGTTCCAGTCCGCAGCCTAGAATGACCATGTCCACCGGGATGCGGCGCTGCTTGCCTGCCAGCGTATCCTCGAACTGGACGACAAGCTTGCCCTTTTCTTCCGGCTTCTCCGAGACATTGGTGATTTCCGCAGGTTTACCACGGATAAAAACGGTACCTTCGTTGAGCATCCGGTTATAGAACTCTTCATAGCCCTTACCGAAGCTACGGATATCAATGTAGAACTCGTAGACATCGGCATGGGTGTGTTCTTTGAGAAGATGGGCAAATTTCATGGAGTACATACAGCAGACCCGCGAACAATAAGCATGGTACTTTTCATCGCGGCTGCCCACGCAGTGGATCAAGGCTATAGCGTCCGGCTCGTTGCCATTCTTCATCTTGACGTGACCGCCCGTCGGGCCGGCGGAGTTAATGATGCGCTCGAACTCCATGCTGGTCAGGACGTTGTCGTAGCGCCCGTAACCATACTGATAAACCCGGGAAGCATCGAACAGTTTGAAGCCGGTGGTGACGATAATCGCGCCCACTTCAATATCGATGGTCTCGTCCTTCTGGGTGAAATCGATAGCGCCGGTCTCGCAGCCGACGATACCTTTCTTTTCAATACCTTTCTGGCACAGACGGCAGAGGTCTTTGTTCTTTTTCAGTCCCTGGATATGGAGGCAATGTTCGGCGTCAATGACGACGCGGTTGGGTACCGCCTGCGCAAAATGCTTGTATACTGCCCGGCGCTCGCCGAGCTTTTCTTCATAGGAATTCGGCACTTTGGTGGGGCAAATCTCCGTGCAGCGACCGCAGCCGGTGCACTTGCTCCAATCAATATAGCGCGCCTTACGCTTCACTTTGACATGGAAGTTACCTACGTATCCGCCGACCTGCTCGACCTCGCTGTAGGTTAGCAGCGTAATATTGGGGTGCGAGCCGACCAGCGTCATCTTGGGGGTCAAAATACAGGCGGAGCAATCGAGGGTGGGGAACGTCTTGTCCAGCTGCGCCATATGCCCGCCGATGCTGGGGTCACGTTCGACGAGATATACTTTATGCCCGGAATCGGCGATTTTCAGTGCCGCCTGGATGCCGGCGATGCCGCCGCCCACAATCATTGTATTGGGATTGATGGCGACCTCGCGCTTCTCTAACGGTTGATGATAATAGACCCGGTGCGCCGCTGCGCTGACCAGCGCCTTGGCTTTCTCGGTAGCGTCTTTATGGTCCTCGGTAACCCAGGAGCAATGCTCGCGGATGTTCGCCATTTCAAAGAAATACGGATTCAGACCGGCGTCCTGGCACGCTCTGCGGAAGGTCGGTTCATGCATTGTCGGCGAGCAGGATGCGACCACCACGCGGTTAATTCCCATCTCGCGGATGTCTTTTTTAATCATCTCCTGACCGGGGTCGGAGCACATGAACTTATAGTCCCGTGATGCCTTGACACCCGGCAGGCTTGAAGCAAATTTTGCCACATCGGCACAGTCTACCGTGCCGGCAATGTTGCTGCCACAATGACAGATGTATACGCCAATTCTAGGTTCCACTTTTTACCTCGCTCCCCTGCCGCAGGACTTGCTGCGGAGAAACGATATTCCGGTCCAGTCCCAGCGACTTTTCATCGAGTCCCAGGGCAACACCAATCAATTGCGAAATGAAGAAAACGGGCAGATTATAGTGTGTGCTGAATTTACCGTTTACCAGGCTCTGGTAGGCATCCAGGTTGGTCTGGCACAGCGGGCATGGCGTGGTGAAGCACACCGCTCCGTTTTCGGCGGCATTAGCGAAGAGTTTCTCCATCAAGCCCAGCACTTTGTCCGTTTCGGAAATGCTCAGAGAGCTGCCGCAGCAGCGCGATTTTAGCGGGAAATTCACCGCTTCCGCGCCGAGGGCAGTTACCAGCTTATCGAATTTATCAGGGAACTCGGTACTGTCGAAGCCATAGTCCGGGCGTACGAGTTGACAGCCGGAATAAGCGGCGACTTTCAATCCGGTAAGCTGCCGTTTCACCTTGGCGGCAATATTTTCCGGCTTGATATCGTTAAACAGCACCTCGACGATGTGGCGGACTTTGACGGTGCCCTTGTATTCCAGCTTAGCTACCGCCAATGCCTCGTTGACCTGCGCCAGCAGTTGCGGATGTTCGTTAAGGTGATGATTGGCTTTGTTCAGTGTGACGTAACAGGAACTGCACGGCGTGACCATGTCCAGCCCTGTCTTTTCCGCAAGTGCCAGATTGCGCGCCGCAATCACCAGCGATTCCATTTCATCCAGCGAGCCGTACGGCGTAGAGCCGCAGCACGTCCAGCCCTCAAGCTCCGCCAGTTTCATTTCCAAAGGCTCAGCAATAGCATCGAGCGAAAGGCTCATGCCGATGGCGGTACTTTCCGAAGAACAACCGGGGAAGTAAGTATAGTATTTCATTTACTCCTCACTTCCTTGAATTTTTTAATAATGGCGGGGATATCACCCTGATTTTTAACCCTGGTGGGCATCAGCGGCAGGCGTTTGCGCAGGAACATCTGCAAGCCTACCGGCGCCACTTTGAGCGCGGCAAACGGGTTGGTCGACATGTAGTATTTCAGCATCAAGCCGAATTCGTGCACCCGCCCGTTGCTGCGGATGGAATCGACAAAGGCGCGGTACATCGCCGGATTATTGTTCCCCTTCGTGCGATAACCCTGCTGGGTCGCCAGGCTTTCCAGGGCATGCGCCAGGTCTGTTGGCTTGACATCTTTGGGGCAGCGCGCCGTGCACAGATAGCAGGAAAGACAGTACCACATCGAATTGCTGGAGAGGACTTCTTCTTTCATGTCCGCCCGTATCATGGCGATCAGTTGACGGGGGGCATATTCCATCCGGGAAGCCATCGGACAACTGCCGCTGCACATGCCGCACTGGATACAGGAGAGGACTTTTTCACCGCCGGGGGTAGCTTTGACTTCATCTATAAATTTCGTCTTCATACTAGCTTAAATCTTATCATAAAAGTGCCTGAAACGGCAAATTTTCATAGCTGGTTCGTGTTGTTTGCCGCCGCTCTGCTGCCTGTGTTAAACTCAAACGAACATGCAGATACTGGTTTCCAATGATGACGGCATCAAATCTCCCTGGCTGTGGGCGCTGGTCAAAGAGCTTAAGACCATCGGCAACGTGACCGTCTCGGTGCCTGACCGCGAACGCAGCGCCGTCGGCACCGCAGTGACATTGCGACAGACGTTGCGGGTCAGCGAAGTCAAGCCCGAAGTACCGGGTGTTACTGCTTTTTCGGTTGACGGCATGCCTTCCGATGCGGTTATCCTCGCGCTGGGGAAACTGGTGCCGGGCAAAATCGACCTCGTTGTTTCCGGCATCAACCGTGGTTTGAACCTGGGGGAAGACGCTCACATTTCCGGTACTGTCGGCGCAGCATTGCAGGGTTATTTACGCGGCTTTCCCGCATTAGCAGTTTCCATGGAATTCCGCAACGGGCAGGGACCGGAATCCGCCGCCAGAATTGCGGCATTGCTGGCAAAAGGAATCGCGGCGGCGCCGTCCGAACCGAACCTCTTCTTGAACGTCAATATCCCCGACCGACCGCTGCCGGAGATTCAGGGCGCCCTCATAACGCGGCTTGCCGACCGCAGTCACATCAATACTGTGGAAGAGGGACATGACGACAAAGGCAAATATTATTGCCTGGTACGCCAGATGACGAATAACAATGTCGCAGAAAACACCGACATCTGGGCGGTCACCCGCGGCAACGTGTCCATCACTCCAATCTATACCAGCTTTCATCAACGCCCGCCGATGCGCACGATCCACCAGATCTGCGCCGCGCTGACCGGAGAACTGGGTCTGACCAGGCATAAACCGGCAAAGGCTAACCGTTAATGAAACATTATACCGGCATCGACATCATCGAGATACCGCGCATCGCACAGGCGAAAGGGCGCTGGGGCGAGCGGTTCTTGAACCGCATCTTCACTGAGCCGGAACTGCGGTTGTGCCGGGATAAGCCCAATGTCCTGGCGGTGCGCTTTGCCGGCAAGGAAGCAGTCATGAAACTGCTCGGCACTGGCGTTCGTGGCGTGTGCTGGCGCGAAATCGAGATACTTTCCCACAACACCGGCAAACCTTTCGTCCGGCTGTCCGGCGGCGCTCTTAAAGTCGCTGATAAACTCGGCTTGAATGATATTGCCGTCAGCCTTTCTCATTCACACGAATACGCGGTGGCATCAGTTTTCAGCACTTCTAACGAATAACAGCCGCTCGTCCTGGCACTCTTTATGTCAACTCTCCCGCACTATCCTGCCCCCGATGATAGTCATTTCCACACGGATGTCCCTGAGAGCTTCAGAAGCCACCTGCAGAGGATTGTCACTCAGAACGACCATGTCCGCTAATTTACCGGCGGTTATCGAGCCTTTCTCATTTTCCTCGAATGAGGAATAAGCGGCGTTAATGGTATACATCTCCAGCGCCTGTTGAATATTGACGGCTTCCTGAGAGACTATCAGTTGTGCGTTCTCGGCTTTGCGCGTGACGGCGGCGTAGATGCCTGTCAACGGATTTCCGGAGACTACCGGCGAGTCCGAACTGGCGGCAACCCGCACTCCGCCATCTAGTAAAGACTTGAAGCGGTACAGAACGGATAATTGGTGCGCGGTCAAAGTGGCAAGATACCGTTCGCCGCTGTAGTAGGCAAAAGGTGGTTGAGTGACCACCATCGCGTCCAGATTGCGCAGCCGCTTGATGAGCGGGTCCGGGCACTCCGAACAATGCTCAATACGAGAGCGGCGGTTCTCCCCCGGTATTTGTGTATGGACATATTCCATAGTATTAATAACTGCGGCAACCGCTTCCTCCTCCACCGCATGGAAGGCAATCTGAAAACCCGCCCGGCTGGCTTCGAGGGCAATCCGATTGAGCTCCATCTGTTCGGGAAGCAGCCTGCCTGTGGTCGTTGTGGTCATCACCTTGACACAGCCCAGCCGCAGTCCGTTATCTCCGAAGCCGGTCGCCATTTTTCTATCGGCAAGCTGCCGGAAGTAAGGCGCGCCAGCCATCATGCAGACCCTGCTTTGCAGAATTCCTGATTCTTTAAAATGCCGGAGCACCTGCCAGCGCTCGTAATCATTCCTGACTGTTGCATCCTGAAAAGACGTAATCCCGTATTTGAGATACTGTTCATTCGCCAGGATTGCCCCGCAGTCGTGTTCCTCTACGGTAAGATGAGGCAGCACCTTGCCGCGGATGTAGCCGAGCATTTCGAACAGGACGCCGGTCGGTTCGCCGGTAGTAAGGTCTCGTTCGATAACGCCGTCCGCAGGGTCGGGCGTTTCCCGGGTGATGCCCGCCAGCGCCAATGCCATTGTGTTCAGTACGCAGGCGTGTAAGCCGCGGTGGCTCAGGACGACGGGATGCTCGGACGCAACCTCATCGATATCCTGCCGGTTGGGATGCCGCTTTTCCGCCAGGTAGAAATCATTGTAATCGGTACCGGTAATCCACGCGCCGGGCGGAGTGTTTTGTGCTTTGCGGCGTACAATTTCTTTAATATCGGCGATGGAACGCACACCGGGCGGACTGAGGTCGAGGCTGAGCAGCTTGCGGATAAAGGAAAACAGGTGGCAGTGGGCATCGATAAATCCCGGCACGACGGTCTTGCCGCCGCAGTCGATTATCTTCGTCCCGGTGCCAATCAACTCCTCAGGCACTTTGCCGTCACCTGCCAGCAGGATACGGTCGCCCTTGACCGCCACGAAGCGTGCCGAAGGCTGCCGCTTCTCGATGGTAATGACGCTGGCATTATTTAGAACTAAATCCGCTTTTAGCATATTGACCACTTAACTGTTCGGTAGTATACTACTTGCAAAACTAAATCTGCAAAATATCTTACAACTTAATGGAAATATGAAACGAACTCTTCGGCGCATCGTTTTGCCATTAAACTTGATACCGCTTCTTGTTATATTAGGCGCTCTTTGCGGCTGCATCGGTTCTCCTGCCTTTGAAATGGTACTGGAGAATCAAACAGATCAGGTCTTGACAGTCTATTATGGTACTGCGCGGATAGGTGATGTTGAATCTGGACAGCGAATTGCAATAAAGAATCTAAATATAGACAGAGGTGAATACCTCATAAAAGCAGTTAATGCACAAGGAGAAGTTGTCTTCTTAGGGACATACTCATTCAAGACCAACCTCCAAGAAATAGGAGACAGAGTTTATAAAGGGACAATACCGCCGAAACAATAGCGCGCCAGCCACTCTTGCGAACACTTGTTTTACTATGGTTGTTATGCTATGATTCGGGTGAGTAGGATATGACGACAGAGAGAGCGAAAGCCTTAGAATTAGCCATCGGGCAAATTGAAAAGAGATTCGGTAAAGGCTCCATCATGAAGATGGGGGAGCCGGGCGCCCTGCCCAAAATAGAGGCAATCCCCAGCGGGGCACTGGCACTTGACCTTGCCCTGGGCATCGGAGGTATTCCCCGCGGGCGTATTACCGAAATCTTCGGGCCCGAGTCGTCAGGTAAAACAACCTTAGCGCAACACATTATCGCCGAGGCACAAAAACTGGGAGGTACGGCTGCTTACATCGATGCCGAACACGCCCTCGACCCCGGTTACGCCGGAGTTTGCGGTGTGAACGTCGATGACCTGTTAATCTCGCAGCCGGATACCGGTGAACAAGCCCTGGAAATTACCGAAGCCCTGGTGCGGAGCGGTGCGATTGATGTGGTTGTGGTGGACAGCGTAGCCGCCCTGGTTCCCCGTGCCGAAATCGAAGGTGAAATGGGCGATGCCCATGTCGGTCTGCAGGCACGGCTGATGTCCCAGGCTTTACGAAAACTGGCCGCCGCCATCGGTCGTTCCGGTACCGCCGTGCTTTTCATTAACCAGCTCAGAGAAAAAGTGGGCATCGTTTTCGGTAATCCGGAAATCACTCCGGGAGGACGCGCTCTCAAATTCTATGCGTCCGTCAGGATTGAACTCCGGCGCGTCGAGACTATCAAGCTGGGCAATGATGCCGTCGGCAATCATGTTAAAGCTAAAGTTGTCAAAAATAAGGTCGCCCCGCCCTTCCGGACTGCCGAGTTCGATATCATGTTCGACCACGGCATCAGCAAGGAAGGCAATCTTATTGACCTGGGACTGGAAATGGACTTTATCAAAAAGGCTGGTGCTTTCCTCTCTTACGGTGATGTCCGCCTCGGGCAGGGCAGGGAGAACGCGCGACAATTCCTGATGCAGACCCCTGAGCTTGCCAAAGAAATTGAACAGAAGATTAGAGCTTCAGCCCTTTCCACTCATTATCAAACATCCGGCGCCGAAGCCGCAGGCGGCGATGGTTCCGGTAGCAATAGTGATTAGATTTATTTAGCAGACCCGGTTATAGTGAGTGTTTTAAGGCTGAGGCTAAAGCTTCAGCCTTTTGTGTTTATAATAGGGCAAACGATAAATTAAAATGAGCAAGATTACCCGCTTACCGGTCGGTAAGAATAAAAAGGTAAACCTGTATCTGGACGGTAAACCTGCCCTGCGGCTGGAAGCTGAAGTAGCTTTCCGTGAAGGCTTGCGTGTGGGACAGGAAATCGCCACCGGCGAATTGGAAGCGCTCAAGTCTGCCGATGAACGCCAGCGGTGCCTCAACTCGGCGGAACGCTACTTGGGCTACCGACCCCGCAGCGAGTCTGAACTGAGACAACAACTAAAGCAGCGCGGTTTTGATGATGAAAACATTACTGCGGTGCTGGAGAGTCTCAAGCAGAGCGGGCTGGTGAATGATGCCGAATTTGCGCGCTTCTGGCAAGACAACCGCGCTTCTTTCCGCCCGCGCAGCAAATGGCTGACCGCACAGGAATTAAAAAGAAAAGGAGTCAATGAAGAAGTCATCCGGCAGACCGTAGCTACTATTGATGACGAAGAAAGCGCCTATCGCGCCGCATCAGGTAAAGCCCGGCGACTTCCTGAATCGGACTACGCGCTTTTCCGCCGCCGTCTCGGCGATTTTCTGCGCCGTCGCGGCTTCGGCTACGAAGTGATTACACATGTTGTAGAACGGATGTGGCAGGAACGCGGGGGCAGTTCCGGATAGCTTAACAGAGCCACTCGTATTTTCATGTTTGGTTGCCTCTGAAGCGAATATAGTAATTAAAGAAAGGAGTTAGAATTGACACTTGATATTGTATTAATGATATTTTTCATGTTCGTGATTGGCGTTGTCTTAGGCGGCATGGCTACCTTCCTCTCGCGGCAGATGGTCTTTAACCGCAAGCTGCGCATCGCCGAAAGAAAAGCTGCCCGTATCATGGTGGAAGCGAAAGGACAGGCTGATAAAGTAATCCAGGAAGCGCAGGGAGAAGCACAGAAACAGAAGACCGCCGTGGAAAATGAGTACAGGGAACGGCGCAATGAACTGCACCGGCAGGAGACGCGGGTGACCCAGAAAATGGAAACTCTGGACCGTAAACTGGAGGGCGTTGACCAGCGGGAGCGCAACCTCACCAACCGCGAAAAGGACATCGATGCGACACGCACCAGCCTCAAAGAACTGAAAGACAAACAACTCAAACAACTGGAAGTTGTTTCCGGCATGACCAGCGACGAAGCCAAGAAAGCCCTGCTGGATGCCATGGAAACGGAAATCCGTCAAGAGGGCGCCCGCCGCCTGCGCCAGTGGGAATCCAAACTGAAAGAAGAAGCGGACGAGAAAGCCCAGGAAATCCTGGCACAGGCGATTCAGCGCGGCGCCTCGGAGATTGTCGCTGAGTCTACCGTCGCTACCGTGCCGCTACCGAGCGATGAAATGAAAGGACGGCTCATCGGGCGGGAAGGACGCAATATCCGCGCCCTGGAACAGGCAACCGGAGTCGACCTGATTATTGACGATACGCCGGAAGCGGTTACCCTGTCCAGCTTTGACCCGGTGCGCCGTGAAGTGGCACGCCTGGCACTGACCCGGTTGATTCTGGACGGCCGGATTCACCCGGCACGCATCGAAGAAATCGTTTCCAAAGTTAAAGAAGAAGTTGATACCGATATCGTCAATGCCGGTGAACAGGCGGCGATACAGGTAGGCGTGCACGGTCTGCATCCCGAGCTCACCAAGCTGCTGGGACGGCTCAAGTTCCGCACCAGCTACGGGCAAAACGTGCTCCAGCACAGCATCGAGACTGCCTATTCGGCAAGCATGATTGCCGCCGAGCTTGGCGCTAATGTCATGCTCGCGAAACGCGCCGGTCTGCTCCACGATATCGGTAAAGCCGTCGACCGCGAGGTAGAAGGCAACCACGCCGCCATCGGCGCGGATATCGTAAAGCAATGGGACAAATCGGCAGAGGTACTTAAAGGTGTTTCCGAACACCACCTTGAAACGAGCAATACCAGCGTCTGGGGCTTCATCATCTCCGCTGCGGACGCCATCAGCAGCGCCCGACCCGGCGCCAGACGGGAATCGTTGGAGAACTACATCAAACGCCTGAAGGCACTGGAAGATATTGCCAACAGCTTCAAGGGTGTCGAGAAGTCCTATGCCATCCAGGCCGGACGTGAAGTACGCATCCTGGTTAAACCCGAAGATATCGATGACCTGGGCGCGATGAGACTCGCGCGTGATATCGTGAAGAAGGTTGAAGAATCACTGGAATACCCGGGACAGATTAAAGTAACCGTTATCCGCGAGACCAGGGCTGTAGACTATGCCAAGTAAAATGACGCAGGGCGGCGGGGATGAAATCGTTTCCATCCTCGCCATCGGCGATGTCGTTGGTAACCCCGGCAGAAGAGCAATAAGAACCTTCCTGCCGGAGCTCTGCCAGCAATATGAACTGGACTTCGTCATCGCCAACGGGGAAAACGCCGCCGGCGGTTTCGGTCTGACTACCGAGACCGCCCACGAGTTGATGGATGCCGGAGTTGATGTCATCACTTCGGGAAACCATATCTGGGCGCAGAAGGAAATAATCCCCCACCTCGAAGGACAACTGCCCATAATCCGTCCATTGAACTATCCGCCGGGGGTGCCCGGGAAAGGCTACCTGACCATCGGGCCTATGATGGTGGTTAACCTCATGGGTACGACCTTCATGAATAACTTCGATTGCCCTTTCCGCACTATGGACAAGCTGCTCGCCGAAAAAGAGGGCAAATCGCCGGTCATTGTTGTTGATTTTCACGCTGAGGCGACCTCCGAGAAGGTTGCCCTCGGCAGATACCTGGACGGACGGGTCAGCGCTGTTCTCGGTACACACACGCACGTCGGCACTATCGATAGCCAGATACTGCCCAAAGGCACTGCCTATGTCACCGATATCGGCATGACGGGACCGGAAGACTCGGTCATCGGGGACGACACCGAATCGGTCATCCAGCGCTTCCTGACCAAGATGCCGCATCATCTGACCGTGGGCAAGGGCAAGGGTATCCTCAATGCCATCATGGTGCGTATAATCGCTGCCACTGGTCGCGCCACCGAAATCCAGCGCATCTGCCTCAGAGCGGAGAAATAATGGGCAAAATCGACCTGCATATCCACTCCACAGCTTCAGATGGAAGGTTCCGCCCGGAAGAAATCGTGTGCAAAGCCGCCGCGCTGGGGCTAGCGGTCATCGCCCTCGCCGACCATGATTCAGTGGCGGGCATCGAACCGGCATTAGAGGCGGCAAAGGCTTTTCCGGAATTGAGACTGATCCCTAACGTGGAAATCAGCACCGATACTGTCGATGGAGAAGTGCACATACTGGGCTACTTCGTAAATTATACCGATGCCGGGCTGGCGGCAAAGTTGGAAGACTTTCGCGATTCACGGGTGAACCGCGCCCGCAAGATGGTGGAGAAGCTCAGGAATTTCGGCATCGACCTGTCCTGGCAGCGGGTGCAGGAAATCGCCGGCGACGGCTCGGTGGGACGCCCGCATATCGCCCAGGCGATGCTGGAAAAAGGCTACATTTCGTCCTTCCGCGAGGCTTTTGACAAATACATCAGCAACGAAGGACCGGCTTATGTCGAGCGCGAAAAAATGACGCCGGAAGAAGCGGTAAACCTGGTGCTCCGCGCCGGTGGTCTGCCGGTACTGGCGCACCCCTTTACCATTACCGATACCGAACCGATGATTGCCAAATTGAAAGCCGCCGGTCTGGTAGGCATCGAAGCCCATTATGGCGGTTACACGGCGGATCAGACAGCACGTCTGGTGGATATCGCAAAAAATCATCGGCTTATTGCCAGCGGGGGTAGCGATTATCACGGCATCGATGATAATATGGAAACAATGATGGGCGGAATTGACATCCCGCTGGATTCCATCGAACGTTTTGATGCCCTGGCAAAGCAGCGGGGAATAAAAACTTTCAGCAAGTAAGCAGTTCTGCGAGGAGTTTCCGCGATGTGGTTCGCCTTACTCTGTATCGGGTCTTATCTGGCGGGCGCTCTGCCGGTATCCTATCTTGCGGCTAAATTAGCCAAAGGCATCGACCTGCGAAAATACGGCACGAGCCAGGTCGGCGCGGGCAACCTGTGGCGCATGACCTCTTCGAAAATCGGCATCCCGGTCGTAATCTACGATGTAACAAAGGGGATGCTCATGGTCTGGATAGCTCATTCCGCCGGCATGGGACTCGCCCAGCAGATGGCAGTCGGCATCGCAGCGGTCGTCGGTCACAATTGGTCGGTCTTCCTGAAATTCAGCGGCGGCAGAGGGCTCGGCACGGCTGCCGGCATCGTCCTTTTCGTACCGGTAATTAACGGAATGGTGCCCTGGGGCGTTATCGCTTTTGTCGCGATTGCCCTGACCGGACTGGTTATCTGGCACACATCTCCGCTTCCTGTCCTGCTCGGCATGACCGCCGCTCCGGTTACAACCTGGCTCATGCGCCAACCCGATGTGTTCACTGTGGGCTTTCTGGTGATTCTCCTCGTATTAGTTGTCAAGCGGCTTATGGCACATGGCAATATCTCAGGCGAAACAGCACACCGGAAAGAATTGTTCATCAACCGCCTGTTCTTCGACCGTGACATCAAAGACCGCAAGGCATGGATGTACCGCAAACCCATTGACGAGGTAAAAAAAGACGCATGAAGTGCGCCGCCCATCCCGATGTAGAAACGAACCTCACCTGCGGCAGGTGCGGTACCCCCATCTGTCCCAGATGCATGGTACAGACGCCTGTCGGTGCACGCTGTCCCGCCTGCGCCCGGTTGTATAAACTGCCTACTTACCGAGTCTCTCCCGTCCATTATCTGAAAGCATCCGGAGTGGCTGTTATCACCGGCATCATCGGCGGGGTGGTCTGGTGGGTCGCAAACACAATTATGCCCCTCTATCTGGGGCTGATACTGGCTGCCGGCATCGGCTATGGCATCGGCGAACTGGTCACTCTTTCCGTCAATAAAAAACGGGGTACCGGACTGGCAATCATCGCCGGCGCCGGGGTAATCATCAGCTACGCAATGACGATAGTTTTCGCTGGTCCACCCTCTGGACTATTCAGCATAATCTTGGATTTAGTTGCTATCGGCATCGGCATCTTTACCGCCGTCAACCGCGTGCGCTGATACTATTTCTTTTTATCGGCAGCGCAACGTTCTGCGATTTCCACCGCGATTTCAGTAACCTCAACAGCGTCTTTACCGATGGCGACGTACAGCGGCTCCTTGCCCCACCCATCCCCTTCATAAAACAACCGGGGGATTTTACCGTAGGTATCGACAAGATATTTCATTTTCCAGGGCATCGATGTGCCGTCCCGTTCAGCAACTTTGGCGGGTTCTTTGGTGCGGTCGATAGTGCCGGTTGTAAATCCCTTGTCTTTGCAGTACTCCTCGACGACCCTGATGATTTGTTTATCGCACTTGAAGTTGATGCCGGCGTTCACCGCGGCATCATATTTGCGGACTTCGAGGACCAGCCGCGCCATGTGGTCGGAAGCGCCGAAGGCAGGCAGTCCCGGCGCATAAGGGATGCCGCGCACCGAGGTTATCCTGCCGTCCACCGCGGCGACTTCCTGCGGAGTCCGGGCATCGAGCGGGGCATAGACCAGGTTCACCCGGACTTCGGGAATGAGCGCGGTGAATTCCGGGTGCGCTTCCAGCATATGGACGGCGGACACAAGGTTACCCAGTATTGCATCTAACTGTTTTTTATTCATTTTTCGTTTCCAGCGTGCTGAAATAGGCTGCCCAGAACGGATCGACGGCGACGGGCTTCAACTCTTCTTTCTTACCATTCTTTCTGATAAACACTCTATCTTTTGCAGTAATTTCCCCGATATCCCAGGCCGAAATGCCCTCTTTCTTCAGAGCTTTAAGCAGAGCGGGCGTCTTTTCCGGTGCGGCGGTTGCGACGAGCGTGCCCTCGCTGACGGAAATCAGCGGGTCAATCTGGAAATAGCTGCATATTGCCTCGATTTCCGGGGTAGAGACAATTTTGTCCTCGTGAATCGTCACGCCCAGCTTGGAAGCCGCCGCGATTTCGTAGACGCCGTTCAGCAGTCCGCCCTCGGTGGCATCATGCATGGCGTGGGCATAAGGCGCGGCGGTCAGCGCATCTTTAACGACGGTCATTTCAAAAAAGTATTTCTTGCCCTTCTCCACGATGTCCCTGCCAAACTTTTTTACCAGCGCTTTTTCTGATTGCAGCGCGAGTATGCCGGTGGCTTCGATGGCGGGACCCTTGGTCATGATAACGCGGTCGCCGACTTTTGCGTACGACGGCGATGTAATCTGTTCTTTGGAGCCCAGACCGATGACCGTGCAGCCGCCGTTGAGGGGATAGCCAATGCCGGGGTAAATTCCGGTGTGCCCGCCCACGATAGCAATGCCCAGTTTCTCACATTCCTCGTGTACCTCTTTCCAGATGCCTTCCAGCACGGTATCTGAAGTGCCGGGCGGCAGCATGAGGCAGATGGTCATATATTGCGGTTTTACGCCGAGCACGGCAATATCGCTGGCACAGATATGGACAATCGCCCAGCCGAAGTGCGGCATGAGCACCGGCATACCGAAAGTAGGGTCTTCGGCAATAACCATTACGGACTTATCCGGCAATTCGATGACGGCGGCATCTACACCGTGCTGAGGACCAATCAAGACGGTCTTGTCGGCTTTGCCCAACCTGGGAAAGATAATACGGTCGAAGCTGGCGCGGTCTACTTTACCAATCTGGGGTAACATTTACACTCCTCCTTCATTTTCTACAAGAGGCGAGCGACAACAAAAAACCAGAAACTCTAACGTAAGGTTTCTGGTTCCAAATTCACTTCCCTACGCTCGAATTACCGAGTTCAGGTTCTAAGGGTCGCCCCGGTTGCCCGGGACTCTCAGCCTGACAGCTCCCCTAGTAGATATTCAATTGCTTAATTTTATAAACTAAAACGCACAAAATGTCAAATGCGAGCCGTCAGCCATTCTTCAATATCGGCAATCACCTGTTCATGCCCCGGTTCGTTACATACTTCGTGATAGAAGCCTTCGTAAGTTTTTAACTCTTTATCCTCCGAACCGAGCAAACGGCACATGGCATTGCTGCCTTCCGGATCTGTAAAACGGTCGGCGGTGCCCTGCACTATCAAAACAGGTATTTTAACCCCGCTCAGGACGGCCGTCATTTTCTGCGTGGTCTTTAGCAATTCAGCGCCGAGTCGCGCCGTGACCTTGCCGCGGTACACGAGAGGATCGTTAATATAGGCAGAAACAACTGTTTCATCCCGGCTGATGCTGGAAGCATCCAGTACGGCAACTCCCATCTTTGGCACAACCGCCGAAAGCAACGGAGCAACCGCTTGCGCCAGTGGCGAAACGCCGCTTCCCACTTTAAAAGTCGGCGCGGAAAGCACCAGACCCGCCAGTCCCGATTGGTGTGTTGCGGCAAAAGCGACGGCGAGCATACCGCCCATGCTGTGTCCAAAAAGAAATATTTTATTATTGGGCTGCTCTCTGTGTATTATGTCAATCATTTTTCCCAGGTCGGACAGGTAGTCCTCGAAACGCGGCACGTAGCACCGTGCTCCTTCCGATTTGCCGTGACCGCAGTGGTCGAGGCAATATACCGCATAGCCTCGCGGCACAAAATGATTGACCAGATTGCCATAGCGCCCGCCATGCTCGGCGAGTCCGTGCACTACTGCCAGTACAGCACGCGGCTTGCCCTGGGGCAGCCAGCACTGGTAATATAAGTTCAGGTCTCGCTGTCCTTTGAAACTGCCTTCCCTGTGTTCCATAGTACTTTCAACTGTAACAACTTCCCTAACGATTATCAAGCACTCACGCGTTCTGGCTAATTATGGTTGCAGGCAACCATGAAATATGGTAAAAATGATTAACTGTTTACTATCGATTAGTGTTGGAATAACTCAATCTGGGGTGGAGGTGAACTACTATTAATACCAATCGCGTTGTCGTAACCGGAATAGGTATGCTGACCCCGCTCGGGCTGGATACCGCGGCTACCTGGACGAACCTCATCGCGGGCAAGTCCGGCATCGGACCCATTACGCTGTTTGATGCCAGCAAACATGAGACCAGATTCGGCGGCGAAGTTAAAGGATTCGACCCGGTCAACTACGTCGACCGTAAAGAAGCCCGCCGCATGGACCGGTTCGCTCAACTGGCGGTCGCCGCCGCTATCCAATCGGTCAAGGCTTCCGGGCTGCAGATTAGCCCCAGCAACCAGGACAATATCGGCGTTATTGTGGGCAGCGGCATCGGCGGACTAACGACCCTTTACGAACAGACCAAGATACTGCTGGAAAAAGGACCGGACCGCGTCAGCCCGTTTACCGCGCCAATGATGATTTCCGATATTGCGGCGGCGCAAGTTTCTATTACGCTGCGCGTACGCGGGCCTAACCTCTGCACCACTTCCGCCTGTTCCAGCGGCTCGGATGCCATCGGCGCTGCTTACGAACTCATCAAGCACGGTGAAGTGGAAGTCATGATTGCCGGCGGCAGCGAAGCTATCATCAATCCCATCGGCATCGCAGCTTTTAATGCGCTCAAAGCGCTTTCTACCCGCAATGACGCTCCGCAAAAAGCCTCCCGCCCCTTCGATGCCGAGCGTGACGGGTTCGTCATCGCGGAGGGCGCCTGCATTCTCATCATGGAGAACCTGGAACATGCCCGGCGGCGTAATGCACCTATCATGGCGGAAATAATCGGTTACGGCGCCACAGCTGATTCCTACCATGTCACCCAGCCGCTGGAGACCGGCGAAGGCGCTTCCCGCGCGATGCAACTCGCGATGAAAAAAGCGGGCATTACTCCGAATATGGTTGACTACATTAACGCCCACGGTACTTCGACTCAATTGAACGATGCAATGGAGACCAAAGCCATCAAGACCGCGATGGGCGAATATGCTCACAAGATTCCCATCAGCTCCACAAAGTCCATGGTCGGGCATCTTATCGGCTGCGCCGGCGCTGTCGAGGAAGCCTTCTGCATCCTTGCCATCCAGAACGGCGTCATCCCGCCGACGATCAACCTGGAGCATCCCGACCCGCAGTGCGACCTGGACTATGTACCCAATATCGCACGGCAGGCTAAAGTCAGTGTCACTCTGTCTAACTCTTTCGGTTTCGGAGGTCACAACTCGGTTCTCATCACGCGAAAGTATGCTGAGGCATGAACCACAGTCGCTGGAATCTCCTGCCGCCGGCTCCTGACAATTTTATAAGCACTGCCGAATTTCCCCGCCTGATGCTGGAAATTCTGTACCACCGGGGAATTACCGAACCGGCACAGATAAAACCGTTCCTCGCCGGAGACCGGCGGCTGGTTACCGACCCCTTCCGCCTGCCGGACATGCAGCAGGCAGTTGCCAGAGTGTATCGGGCGTTACTTTCCGGAGAAACCATCGCGGTCTATGGTGATTTCGATGCCGACGGCGTTACCGCGACTGCGCTCCTGGTACAGGGGCTGACCGCGCTTGGCGGCAAGGCAATCCCATATATCCCACACCGCCAGTCGGAAGGTCACGGACTGACCACCTTCGTCCTCGAAGAATTGCGCCAGAAAGGCGTCAGCCTGGTGATTACCGTCGATTGCGGGATTACCAGCAATGCCGAAGTCAGCAAAGCCCGCCGCAAGGGCTTGGATATCGTCATCACCGACCACCACACGCCTCTCTTCGAAGTGCCGCCCGCAATCGCGAACGTTGACCCCAAGGTAAATAAAGACTCGCCCGGTATAGAACTGGCGGGGGTCGGGGTCGCTTTCAAGCTGATGCAGGCGCTCTTTCAATCGCTGGGTAAAGAAGAACTGCTGGAACCGCTGACCGACCTGGTGACGATCGGCACCATTGCAGATATGTCCCCGCTGGTGAGCGAAAACCGTTACCTGGTCAAAGAGGGGCTTAAACTCATCAATGCCAGACCTCGCCCGGGTCTTAAAGAACTGATGGCGCAGTCCGGGATCGACCCCGGCAAAGTTGACGCGGATAAAATCGGGTGGGTTATCGCGCCGTGTCTCAATTCCATCGGCAGGCTGGCGCATGCGTCAGCCGGTTACGACCTGCTCCTCACCGATGTCCCCCAGGAAGCGCGCCGCCTTGCTCAATGGGCGCTGGAAAAGAACGCCGAACGCCAGCAGTTGACCGTGGAGACCTATGCCCGGGCGCGGGAACAGGTGCTGGCTGAGGGCATCACCGACCTGCTCTTCGCCAGCGATGAAAATTACCCGATTGGCGTTGCCGGTCTGGTCGCTAGCCGGCTCGCCGAGGAGTTCTACCGCCCGGCGATTGTCATCCGCAAGGGCAGCAAGGTCAGCAACGCCAGTTGCCGCAGTATCCCGGAATTCAACATGATTGAAGCATTAAAGTTGAACAGCGCCCTACTGGAGCAGTTCGGCGGGCATTCCCAGGCAGCGGGATTCACAGTGCAAACGTCGAATCTATTCCAATTACAGCGTCAGCTTGCCCAACTCGCCGCCAGCCAGCTCAAGGGACTGGACTTGCGCCCCCACCTGGATATCGATGCCCAGGTCAAGCTGCCGGAACTCGGCGGCGGCATCTTCACTACCCTGCAAATGCTGGCGCCGTTCGGGCGTGGCAATCCTTCGCCGGTGTTACTCAGCCGCAAGGTAGAAGTCGTCGATTGCCGAACGATGGGAAACGGAGGCAACCATCTCAGGATGACGTTGAAACAGGGCGGCACAGTGTGGGACGGCGTCGCTTTCCGTGCTGCAGACTGCCGCAGCGAAGCGAACTCGCCGATTGATATCGTCTATAACCTGGAAGAGGACAACTGGGGCGGCAACCACAGGCTGAGGCTCAACCTGCTGGACTTTATGCCAGCCGCTACCGGCTAGTCTTTTCCCCGCTGTTGCTTGCTTCAGGCGGAAGCGGAGGTGGTGGTGGCGGCAAAATCTCTTCATCTTCAGGCTTCGTGCCAACCCAGCGCGACCGGAATGCTATCCAGTAAACAGTTAGGGCAACCACTGCCAGAGCCACTACCTGCGCCTGCTGCATATCGAAGAAGAAAGCCCTGCCTTCTCTCAAAAAGCCGATACCGAAACGCCATATCGAATATATTCCCAGATAGATAACGAACAGCGAGCCATCCGGGCGGAAGCGTCCGCGCAGGAACATGAGAATCACAAAAGCAATCAGCAGGAAGATAATTTCATAAATCTGCGTGGGGTGCACCGGCACGCCGATTGGCGCGAAGGTTTCCGGATTGGAATACATCACCGACCACGCCAGATTACATTCCACACCGTAGCAGCAGCCATTGAGGAGACAGCCGACGCGCCCCAGTGCCTGACCCAGCAGAATCCCGGGCGCTATAATATCCGCAAGATAACCGAAAGATACTTTGCTGAACCGGCTGAAAACCCAGATGCCCAGCGCGGCGCCCAGCACGGCTCCGTAGATGGTCAGTCCATCCCCGCCGATAATCAGGCTGGGGTACTGCGAATAGTAGTCCCATTCGTCGAGAACGTGGAGCAGGCGAGAGAAAACGATACCGGAAGGAATACCTACGAGTGCGGCATTGAGCACCGTTTCATAGCTGACGCGGGTACTTTTCCTGACGTGCCACAGCGTCCAGAGCAATACCTCGGTGACGCCTAGTGCCAGAAATATCCCGTACCAGCGGATGCCGAAACCCGCAATAGTAAAAGCGACCGGGCTGATATTGATTTCAATCATAATTCCTCCCTGAAATCAGGAGCACAACGCCTCGACGAACTCTTCTGAATTGAAGGCCGCCATATCTTCCAGAGCTTCACCCACCCCGATATACTGTATGGGGATGCGCAGCTCATCACAAATCGCCAGCACGATACCGCCTTTTGCTGTGCCGTCCAGCTTGGCTAAGAAGATGCCGGTTACGCCGACCGCCTCGGCGAAATATTTCGCCTGCATCAGTCCGTTCTGACCGGTCGTCGCGTCCAGCACCAGGATGACTTCATGGGGCGCGGTAGCGTCCAGTTTCGAGGCAACCCGCCTCACTTTTTTCAATTCTTCCATGAGATTGAATTTGGTATGCAG
>JAQTVW010000016.1 GCA_028706655.1 Dehalococcoidales bacterium
CGGAAATCTCGCGGCCCAGGAAGACCAGCTCCTGTTTATCCCCGAACGTGCGGGGACCCAGGATTTCACTCATGCCGTAATCGGTGACCATGCGGTGCGCCCAATCGGTTGCGCGTTTAATATCGTCGGAAGCGCCGGTGGTCACTTCTTTGAAGGTCAATTCTTCCGCAGTATGCCCGCCCAGCAGGGTCGCCAGCATATCACGGAACTGGGAGCGCGATACGAGGTAGCGGTCTTCTACCGGGAGTTGGCGGGTGTGCCCGAGGGACATGCCGCGCGCTACGATGGAAATCTTGTGCACCGGGTCGGCGTTAGGCAGCATCCGGGCAATGAGGGCATGCCCGGCTTCATGATAGGCGATGACCTCTTTTTCCTTGGGGCTGATTTTGCGGCTCTTCCGCTCGGGACCGGCAATCACGCGGTCGACGGATTCTTCAAAATCCGTCTGGCTGATAGTTTTCCTGTTGCGGCGCGCCGCCAGGATGGCGGCTTCGTTGACCAGGTTCGCCAGGTCGGCGCCGCTGAAGCCAACCGTACCTTTTGCCAGGTTCTCCAGGTTGACGTCCTCCGCCAGCGGCTTACCCTTGCTGTGCACCTTGAGGATTGCCAAACGACCGACGATATCGGGACGATCGAGGATGACGCGGCGGTCGAAACGACCGGGGCGCAGTAGCGCCGGGTCGAGGATGTCCGGGCGGTTGGTCGCCGCCATGACAATTACGTTGGTATTGGTATCGAAGCCGTCCATTTCGACGAGAATCTGGTTGAGGGTCTGCTCGCGCTCATCGTGGCTGCCGCCCAGCCCGGCGCCGCGCTGCCGCCCCACGGCATCGATTTCATCGATGAAGATAATGGCAGGAGCGTTGCGTTTGCTCTGTTCGAAAAGGTCGCGCACGCGGGATGCTCCCACGCCGACGAACATCTCGACAAATTCACTACCGCTGATGGAAAAGAACGGTACGCCGGCTTCCCCAGCGACTGCCCTTGCCAGCAGGGTCTTGCCCGTGCCCGGGGGGCCGATGAGTAATACGCCGCGGGGGATGCGCGCCCCCAGCGCCTGGAACTTCTCGCGCGATTTAAGAAACTCGACGACTTCCTGCAGGTCGGTCTTGGCTTCTTCTACGCCGGCGACATCATCAAAAGTGACGGTGACGCGGTTCGCCTGGAAGAGGCGGGCGCGGCTGCGCCCGAAGCTCATCGCCTGGCTGTTGGCGCCGCGCGCCTGGCGGAAGAGGAAATACAGCAAGCCGCCGAAGACGACCAGCGGCAGCAGGTTGATAAGCAGACTGCCCCAGTTGATGCCCGTCGTTCCCTTGACTTCAACGGTAACGCCGGTAAGGTTAATGTCTTTGACATCGTAGATACTGGTATCAGTCTCTTTGAAAGAGCGCAGTTTGGTGCCGCTGGTAGTTGTGATATTAAGGACGGTATCTTCTACCTCAATGCGGGTGATTTCATGGTTCTGGGACATCGTGACGACCTGGCTCAGCGGGATTTCCTCGGGCTTGCCGCCCGGCTGCATCGTATAGGAGAAAATGGCGATTGCCGCCAGCATCAAGGCGATATATAAAAAGATATTTCGTTTCCAATTCATAGCCATGTTCACTCCCCGGAGAAAACAAACTTCCTATTTACATTATAACAGAAAATCTTAATATTCAAAGAATGGGGAGGTTTTCCCGTCGTTGCAAGCCCTTCGGTTGACTCAGGGTAAACTCCGTAAAGCAATCTCTTGAGCTTAAGATTGCTTCGTCGCTGCGGCTCCTCGCAATGATGATTACCAGTCTACCTTGCGAGTTTTGGCAAGCCGGTAACCTCGCGCATGGTGTCCAGCCAGCAGAGGAAGTTTTCCCAGGGCACGTCCGGCGGCACCAGGTGGTCGAGGGAGGGGAAGTAGCCGCCGTCCTTGAGCAGGAAGGGCAGCTTGGACATGACCTCGGTGCGGATGGCTTCTTTGCCCTGCATCAGCGCGCGCTTATCGATATTCCCGGACAGGATGAGGTCCTTGCCGTACTTCTTACGCACGGCGACGGCATCCATACCGGCGGCACATTCCAGCGGCCAGATAGCGTTGACGCCGCTCTCAATCCACAGGGGAATGAGCGATTCGACATTGCCGTCGCTGTCCACGAAGATAACATCCACGCCCCTGCTGCGCAGCAGGTCGGTGACGCGTTTATAGCGGGGCAGCATGAACTTGCGGAACATCGCGGGAGAAATGAGGGGGCCGGTCTTGAACGCCATGTCTTCCCAGAAGTAAACAAAATCGACGCGCAGGTCGGGCAGGATGCGCTTGATGCACTCGGTTTCCAGGTAGCACATCTGCTCCATCATTTCCTCGATTAAAGCGGGGTCGTCGTAGAACATGTAGAGCAGCTTTTCCACGCCTACCCACTCGCGTAAAAAGCCGAAGAAACTGCCGGTGAACAGCATTGTCGGCTCGGGGCGGGAGTTCATTCTCTGGACATAGCCCTGCCAATCGGCGGGGAACCTGTCCGCGGCGTCCGGGTCGAGCCGTTTCTGGAACTCCTTCCAGGTGGCGCGGTCTTTGACCGGGTAATCGATGAACATGGGCATCTTGGTGGGGTTGTCTTTGAAAATGCGGGCGGTCTGCCCGCCGTAGTTGGTGAGAGTGACTGTACGCTCGTCTTCGCTGAGGACTTTGGGCTCGTAGCGGGGCACGATGGGAGTCGTCCAGTTCAGATAGACGTCTCTGCCGCCGATGGCATAGCTGCTGTCCGGGTAGAAGCCGGTGCGTACCTCCGCCAGCGAGCGGATATGGAACATCTGTAAATATTCCTGGCGGAAGCGCCCGTTGAGGATTTGTTCAGGGGCGCCCTGCTTGACCCAGGTTTCCAGCGTGCCCGCCCAGAAATCGTTGAAGACGGGGGTCATCAGGCAGAGGTCATTGGGGCGCTGGAAGCGGGCGATTTCCAGAAAGCGGTCTCGGGGCAAGGCAGGCATAAGAACCCTCCTTGGAGACACAAAAAGTTGACTGGAGCCAGCGAAGGGACTCGAACCCCCGACCCGCGCTTTACGAAAGCGCCGCTCTACCACTGAGCTACGCTGGCATCTGAACCTCTAGAATTATACCTCAGAACGGCACAAACGGACAACGGTATTGACAACAATCCCGCCAAAAGGGTATTTTTATCATCATACTGAAATATGGAGATGAGCTATGGCTAAAGAAGCAATCGTACCCAAAGACGTCATGCCCGCGCGCGGATTTTCCCATGCTATGAAGGTCGGCAATACCATCTATGTCGCCGGGCAGACCGCCACCGATGAAGCGGGCAATATCATGTTCAAGGGAGACATCGTTGCCCAGACAGGCCGCGCCTATGAGAATATCAAGCGCACACTGGCGGCGGCGGCGGGCGCGAAAATGACGGATATCGTCATGATGAATGTGTACTGCCGCGACCTCGATGGCTTCGTCAAGACCGGCGAAGCGCGCAAGCAGTACTTCGGGAAGCATTTCCCGGCGGCGACGGTCGTCCAGATACAGAGGCTGCTCCTGCCCGATGCTCTCATCGAGATTGAAGTAATCGCCGTCGTAGACTAGGCGGTCATTGCCCTGGCGAATATCTCGGTGTTGACCCCGCTGGTTACTGCGGTATTGTCTTGGTTGACCAATGTCCAGCGCCAGGTTACGACGATGTGTCCCTTGGAGGTCGTCCGCCTGGTGAGCAACTCGCCTTCGAGGTGGAGGCGGTCGCCGCAGTATGCCGGGGCGATAAACTTGATTTCGTTCATGCCGACCATCGCGGCATCGAAAGCGAAGCCGGCGCCTTCCAGCATGTCCAGCTTGCCCAGCATCACGCCGACTAAAAACAGCCCGGCGACAATCCTGCCTTTGAAATTCAGCTCCTGCGATTGCGCGAACTCGTCACTGGTAAAGAGGGTTTCCGTTTTGCCCCACAGGCGGTAGAAAGCATCGAGGTCGGGCTGGGTGACGGCGAGCGCCGCAGTCTTGAATTTGAAACCGACTTCTTTGTTTAAAAAGGTCTCTCTTTTCATGGCACACTCCTCATGCGTTTATGCTGAACCGGAAGCGGCAGGCGGCGTCTCCACTGCAGATGCGGAAAGGGCGTTCTACTTTGATATCTTTGTTGAACTCGGCGGCGATGGCGGTCATGTTGGTGCCGCAGATTACCTCGCCGATACGCGGTGAAATATTAATACGACCCGATTTTACCCGCAATTCATGCCAGGGGCATTTCTTGACGATGATTTCAAAGCCGGACTCACCCTGCCATTTAATCTCGACCGGGTGCCCGTCCAGCGTCATCTTGGTCTCCAGAGCTTCCGCGAGTCCGGGCAGACCATCCGCCAGACCTCCCATCTGCTTGAGCAGGTGCGCCTGGATTTTAGACATGACTTTCCAGACTTCATTATCCATGTAAAGAGCAGCCTCGAAGTCATGTTTTTCTTCGGTTTTCACGAACCAGAGACCATCAACCGTGAGGTAGCTCCGCTTGAGATAGTCCTGAATTTGCTGTTCGGACAGTTTAATCATAGCTGGCTAAAATGTTAGCACAATTCGGGCAAACGAGCAAAGCGGGAATTCTGTCCAATAACGTAGAGTCCTGCTCACCTCACCCCCTGCCCCTCTCCAGCCTGAAATCACTTACATAAACCAGAGACAGGTTGGCTGGAGAGAGGTGTATAAGAAAGAGAGGGGGCGAAAGCCCCCTCTCTTAAAATCTCTCCCTTCGCTCCAAATTATGAATATTGGCTTAAGTAGTATTATCAAAATTGGAGCGGGGGATACAGGGGGTGAGGCTGGCAAATCAGTATGCATAATCAAAAATGAAAAGAACCAACCGCGAGACTCGCCATGTTCGTATCGCGGTGTTATGTTATAATTACATTAGAATCCTGTTTGGAGGAAATGAAACTGGAAGCTATTGAAATCGCCCGCATTGCTGTCGCGGCGGCAGATGAAAAACAGGCGAGAGACATCGTCCTGCTGGACGCCCGCGCCGTGTGCGGCTTTGCCGATTATTTTGTGCTCTGCACCGGCGAATCAGACCGCCAGCTTCGCGCCATCCTCGATGAAATCGAACATGTGCTGAAGAAGACCGGCGTTGTGCCGCACCACAGCGAGGGCAGCGCCGATTCCGGCTGGGTGCTGCTTGATTACGGGGCTGTCATCGTCCACGTCTTTGCCCCGGAAGAGCGGGACTATTACCAGCTGGACCGGCTCTGGAGCACCTCCAGCCCGGTGCTGCGCATCCAATAAAACTAATCCCACCTCTCTCGAATGGGCTCTGTATCAAGAGTATATTATTGCTGTCATTCTGTGCTTAAGCGAAGAATCTGTATTATTTTGTGACAGGTACGGATTCTTCGTCATGCCACTCCTCAGAATGACATTTGATACAGCTCCCGCAAGGGGAGAGGACTTTTTTATTGCGATAATGCAATTCGTTAGCTGCAGATTTCTTTCTTGCTGAAGAACAGGCTGATTTCCTTGGCGGCGTTTTCCACCGAATCCGAAGCGTGGGTGGCGTTGCGCTGGATATCCAACCCGAAATCCCGGCGGATAGTGCCCGGTTCCGCTTTCTGGGGATTGGTAGCGCCCATCAGCTTGCGGATATGCTCGACAGCACCCTCGCCTTCCAGCACCATCGCAACGATAGGACCGGAGATGATATAGTCCACCAGTTCACCGAAGAAGGGCTTCTCCTTGTGCACGGCATAGTGCCGTCCGGCAAGGGCTTTGTCCATTTGCAGCATTTTAAGGGCGACCAGCTTCAGACCGGACTGCTCCAGGCGGGCGATAATCGCGCCGGAAAGGTTTCTCGCGGTGGCGTCCGGTTTGACCAGTACGAGGGAACGTTCTATCATCATACTCTCCTAATATTATTTATTGAATAACTTTTCTAAATCTTGAACGGTTACTTCCGCCAGCGAATCGACTATCAGGTCGGCGTCTTTGAGGCTTTCCCGCGGATGGGTGTTGGTGACCGCCAGACATTTCATGCCGCCGCGTTTGGCGCCGGTGACGCCCGCCACCGCGTCTTCAACCACCACGCAGTCTGCCGGCTTGACGCCCAGCTTTTCCGCCGCCAGCAGGTAACCCAGCGGGCTCGGCTTGCTTTCTTTCACTTCTCGTCCGAAGACCAGCGCCTGAAAGTAATCCCGGATACCGATAACGTCCAGCACGAGACGGATATTTTCCATCGGTGCGGAAGAAGCGACCGCCATTTTGATGCCACGCTCGCGAAGGGCTTTCATCAGTTCGATGGCGCCGGGCAGGGCTTTGACTCCCTTTGTTGCCTGGCTGCGGAAAGTCGTCTCTTTATCGATGATGATTGCCTCGATTTCTTCGTCGGTGACGTTTGGCATGACCGACCGGATAATGGCATCGTTGCGCTTGCCGAAACGGCTCTGGAAGTCCGCTGCGGTGAAATTGAGGCCCCGCTTCCCGAAAGCGAATTGCCAGGAAGCCAGGTGCTGCTGCCCGGTATCGGCGATGACGCCGTCCATGTCCCAGATAACCGCCCGCAGTTTATTTTGAGGCATTGTTTTGAGATGCTCCTCCCTTTTCGTTTACTTTACCGATGACGAACTGTTTCGAACGGGCAGTCGCAATCAGAGTGCCGTCCGCCATCGTGACGCTGGCTTCGGTCTCGACGAGTTTGCGGGTCTGTCGGGTCACTTTCCCGGTGAGGATATAATTTGCCGCAACCGGCGCCGGGCTTTTGATTTCCACTTCCATCTTCGCGGTGAGGCAGTGGACTCCGGCAAAGACGGCAGCATAGCTCATCGCTTCGTCCAGCAGGCAGGTGATGATGCCGCCATGTAAAATCCCCGGCCAACCCTGGTGGAGTTTATCCGGAGTATATCGCGCCCGAACGCCGTCCCCCTCGCGCCGGAAGTCCAGCTTCAACCCGATGGGATTGTTCTTGCCGCAGCAGAAGCACAAGCCATCGCGCAGGTCGGTATCCAGATTTACGTTGGGGAAACCAGCCATCACTTACCTTCAAAATGGTGCCACCCGCTACGGGGCAGCACCACCGGTCTATTGGTTTCATCGAGAAGGTTGACCTCGCCCGGGCTGCCGGCGGTAATCTCGCCGATGACGGTCACCGGGCAGGGCAGTGCCTTGCGAACTTTATCCATAATCTCATCGCCGGCGGTAAACAGCAACTCGTAGTCTTCGCCGCCGGCGAGCGCCATTTCCCGCGCCTTGTCTCCGAAATTTGCCTGGACGGCAGGGTTCACCGGCACCCTGGCGACCTCGACGCGGGCGCTGACACCGCTCGACCGGCAGATATGCCCCAGGTCGCTCGCCAGTCCGTCGCTGATGTCCATGGCGGTTTTCACTCCGCAGCGTACCAGCAGCTGACCTTCGGCGACGCGGGGTTGGGGTCGCCAAAAAGATTCCTTCAATATCGCGGCATGTTCCGGTGTAATGTTGATGTAATCCGCCAGCAGTCTCAGCCCGCCCGCCGCTCCGCCGAGACTGCCGGTCACCGCAATCTTGTCGCCGGGCTGCGCCGATGAGCGGGTCAGGAGATGTTTGCCGGTCGCTTTGCCCAGCACGGTCACCGATATCATCATGAACGGGGCACAATCGGTGTCTCCCCCGATGATATTGACGTTGTGTTGCTGCGCCAGGTCCTGCATGCCGCGGTACAGGGACACCGCCTGCTCCACCTCGGTATCGCGGAGCAATGCCAGTGCCACCAGAGCATAGCGAGGCGTGCCGCCCATCGCGGCAATATCGCTCAGGTTGACCGCCAGCGCTTTCCAGCCGAGGTCCTCCCAGCGGGCATTTCCCAGCGTAAAGTGCACGTTCTGAACGAGAGAGTCCACGGTGGCAAGCTGGATTCCATTATCGCCGTGCCAGGCGGCAGTGTCATCGCCGATGCTTATGATTAGATTTTTATCAGCGGGAGCGCCGATCGTTTTCGCCAGCAGGTCGATGAGCCCGGCTTCGCCCAGTTCCGTCACTTTCATCGTGAAATTATAACATGCGCAAAGATGGGGCAACAAATTTTAACGGGAATTTTATGCCGGTTTTATGAGTTCTTAACTTCAAAGACGGTAGATTGAATGTGTGTATACAGACGCGCAGTGTAATGGAGAAACGATGAAAATAATCATCAGAACCCAAAACGATACGGTCATGGTCTTTGACCGGACCGGCGAGCAGATGCCGAAATACCAGGGACATTATCAGGACGTGCGCGCAAACATCCTCAGAAATGCGCCACCCGGTGCGGTCTTTCAGCACTGGTCCGACAGAATGCCGCAGGCACAGCCGGTGCCGCGGGAACTGTGGTAAGACTTTCTTAAAATATCACCAGCAGCAGGGTGCCCACTACGCAGGCAGTCGTACCTAAAATAAGCCGTAGAGTCGCCCGTTCCTTCAGGAAGATTGACGAAAGAATCAGCACGAACACCGGCGTCCAGGAAACGAGTATTGCGGTGTTTCCCAGTCCTGCGATGTCCAGCGCATAAAGCTCAAGAAGCAAAGAAAAACCGTAAATCAAGATTCCGTTCGCGGAAATGAGCAGGAGTGTGTTGCGCCCGTACTGCTTGAGTCCCAGCGTTTCACGGCCGCCCTGGAGCATCAGCACGCCCCCCAGCACGATAGCGGCAACGGTGACGTCAATGGAACTGGCAATCATGGGGTCGACTTCAGCGAGGACGAACTTCATCAGAACATAGTACACCGACCACAAAAAGCCGACGAGCAAAGCGAGGGGCAGCCATTTCTTGATGCCGTCACCGGTTGGTGCTACCGGGGAGACAGCACCCCGGGAAGATAGCGCGAGGTAAACCCCGCTCACAATGAGGACCGCCGCCAGACCCGTCGACCAGCTTGCCGCTTCCTGGAAGAAAAGCGCCCCGGCGATGGTGGTGAAAAGCACGCGGGTGCCGGTGATGACCGGAAATGCCTGCGAGACGGGCGCGATGCTCAGAATTTTTATGTAGATCGCATCCCCGATGGTGATGCCGGTAATCGCGGCACCTAGCGTCATCAAGAGATATTGCGGGGGGATTTCCAGGTACTGGTTCCCTTTGCCGAGCACGAAGCACATCAGTATCAGGAAAACGCCGCCGATGAGACTGCGGAAAGCCTGGATAAACAGGAACTTGACCCGCGTGGTGAGGAACTTGGAGAGGATGGCGCCGATGCCGACCGCCAGGGCGGAAGTGAGCGCAAAGATTTCGCCGATGAACATAATATTACCCCCGAAATACATGGTGGTAAATACGCCGGACGACTATTGTTACCATAATACGGTTTAGCAGCGCAGATGTCAAAGCGTTGTTTAATAGTGAGTCGGTTAGTAATACTCCAAAAGTGACAGTTGGCAAATAATATGCCAAAAGAGTATAATGCAAAATAATTATGGACAACGCCATTGCGGAACAGAATTCGGAAGCCCTGGATTTTCTTCTGGGAAAGGTCTACCGGGAATCCGGCTATGATTTCCGTTATTATAAACGCGGCACGATAATGCGCCGCCTGGCACGGCGGTTTTATGCCACCGGAGCCTCAAACTATCAGGATTACTCGCGCTTGCTGGATGCTTTTCCTGCGGAGTATCACAACCTGGCGGAAGACCTGACCATCAAAGTCAGCGGATTCTTCCGCAATCCTTACACTTTCCAAAAAGTAAAAGAAATCGTATTACCGGAATTGCTTGCGGGTAAGCAGGCGCGCGGCGAAAAGCATATCCGTTTCTGGAGCGCCGCCTGCGCTCGTGGTGAAGAGCCTTATTCCCTGACGATACTGCTTAGCGAATTTCTTGATGCGCAGTGGAAAGATTTTGAAGTAACTGTTTTCGCCACAGATGTGAGTCGCTCGGCGCTGGAGCAGGCTAAGAACGGGCTTTACCGTGCCGCCGAACTGGAGTTGCTTCCCGCCAATCTGCGCGAAAAATATTTTGTTACCCGCGGGCTTTCTTACGAGGTGCAGGCACATATCCGGCAAAATGTGCGGTTTGGTCATTATGACCTTAATTCGACTGCGGAAACGCCTTTTGACAATATCGACCTGATATTTTGCTGCAACGTCCTGATATATCTGCAGAAATTACTGCAGGAAAAGATTTTCGAGATGTTGCATGTGGCACTGGCAGATGGCGGTTACCTGGTGCTCGGCGACGCTGAAAGCCCCACGCCGAATATGTCAGGCAGACTGGAATGCCTCGATGCGAAAGCGAAAATCTACCGGAAGGTCTCCTATTCATAAGTGGAGGTTGCGACATGGCAAGAACAAATATTTCTCATGACGAATCAAAGATAGCCTCCGAGGCGCTCCGGACGCTTATCCCCGGATGGGTACTGGCGGCGGTCGCCGGCAGCATCGCGATGTTCATTCTGTGGCTGTTTAATCGGGAAATGCCGCTTGCCCAAACACTGGTGCTGGTGGGCTACGATGTCACCATCAGTTTTGGAGCGTATCTTATTAACCGTGCGGGACGCCCGATGTTCGCCGGGCATTTCTTTGTGACCGGCGTCGTGCTGCTCTGCGCGGCGATAACGCTGATTTTCGGCGGTTTTACCGGCTCGATGGCGGTGGTCTATCTGCTGCCTATTCTGCTTGCTGGAATCGTCATCGGCATCAGGTCAGCCTTCGTCACGGCAGGTCTGGTCACGCTGGTTTATCTTGCGATGATACAGGTCGAGTTGTCCGGTTTCCTGGCGTCCTATCGTATCGAAGCTAATCAGGTGATAACCATCGTCGCCTTCGTGCTGTTCTTTTTCCTGACGGCTTTTCTGAGCTGGTACGCTGCCAGCCGGCTGCACCTGGCGTTTCGGAAAGTCAGCGACTATGCCGCCGAATTGCAGACATCAAATGAAAAGCTGCAAGCCAGCGAGGAGGAACTGCGCGCCGCCAATGAAGAACTGGAAGCCTCGAACGAGGAACTGCGCGCCACCGAGGAAGAACTCCGCGCCAGCAACGAAGAGCTGGCAGCAGCCAATGAAGAATTAAAAGACGCCCAGGAAAAGGTCGTCCGTACGGAGAAGCTCGCTGCCATCGGGCAACTGGCGGGCGGAGTGGGACATGAGCTGCGCAACCCGCTCGGCGCTATCAAGAACGCCGTCTATTATATCCGGGGCAAACTGGAGAAGAGCGAACTGGCGCAGAAAGAGCCGCGCGTCATGGAATTCCTCGGCATCGCCGATGAAGAGATAACCTCCTCCAATAAAATCATCAGCGACCTGCTCAACTTCTCGCGCGTCGGCAAACCGGCAACCTCACCCGCCCGCATCGAAACGGTCATCAACGATGCCATCGCACACACCGTCATCCAGGAGAATATCGCGGTAAACAAAACTTTACCCGGCGATTTGCCGGAAATCCAGATAGATACCGACCTTATCCGCCAGGTGCTGGTCAACCTCTTCACCAACGCGGTGCAGGCGATGCCGGAAGGCGGCAGCTTGACCGTCGGAGCGCACCGCAACGGTGAGTTCATGGAGGTGGCAGTCGCCGATAGCGGAACGGGCATCAAACCGGAGAATATGAAGCGGCTGTTCGACCCGCTGTTTACCACCAAAGCCAAGGGCATCGGGCTGGGTCTGGCGGTATGCAAATCGATTATCGACCGGCACAAGGGGCGCATCGAGGTAACCAGCCAAATCGGCAAGGGCACTATCTTCAGCATTAAGCTGCCCCTGATTAACGCTTAAGTAACGTGGAGGCGAATGATGGCGAAAACTAATGTCCTGGTAGTAGACGATCTGCGCAGCATGCGCCTGACTCTGGGCGGGATCCTGGAGGACAAGGGACATAACGTGGCGACGGTTGAAGACGGCTATCAGGCGATTGAAGCAGTCAGGAAAGTTCACTTCGATGCTATCTTTATGGACATCAAGATGCCGGGCATCAACGGCGTGCAGACCTTCCGCGAGATAAAAAAGATCGACCCGCGGGCGACGGTGATCATGATGACGGCATATTCGGTGGAAGACCTGGTGAAAGAAGCCCTCGAGGAAGGCGCTTACGCCGTGGTCTACAAGCCGTTCGATATTGATAGAATAGTTTCGTTGATAGAGCAGATGCGTCAGGACCGCACCCTCATCCTCGTCGTCGACGACCAGTTCGGCGACCGGGAGACGCTCAAGGGCATTTTAGAGGACAAGGGCTACCGGGTGGCGACCGCCGGCGATGGCACCGCCGCCATCAAAATGGTGCAGGAGAAGCATTTTGATATCATTTTCCTGGATATCAAGCTGCCGGACATCAGCGGCGTGGAGACGTTCGAGCAGGTCAAGAAAATCGACCCGCGCGCCGCGGTGATTATGATGACCGGCTATTCTGAAGAAGACCTCATCAAGCGCGCTATCAGCGGCGGCGCTTACACCTGCATTTACAAGCCGTTCGATATGGAAAAGGTGGTCGTGCTGGTGGATAAACTGGCGCGGAAGTGACATAACGATGCCTGCTGAAGCGACCATTATCGTCGTCGAGGATGAAAAAGGCGCCCGCACCACGCTCTGCGGCATCCTGGAAGAAGCCGGCTATACGGTCATCGGGTGGGAACGGGGCGCCGATGCCCTTGCAGGCATTTGCGGTAGCCCCTTCGACGTGATTATTACCGACCTTCGTTTGCCCGATGCCAGCGGCACCGAGATACTGGAGGCGGCGAAGGACATCAATCCGGACGCCGCCGTGATTATGATGACCGGCTACGCAACCATAGAGACTGCCATCGATGCGGTCAACCAGGGCGCGTATGCCTACTTCGTCAAACCGGTCAATCCCGAAGAAATCAAGACGACTATCGCCAATGCGCTGCGCCAGCAAAGACTCTCCCGGGAAAACAAGCGGCTGGTGGACAGCCTCCAGCATTCCAACAAGCTCCTTCACGAAGTTAACGAAGAACTGCGCAAGGCGACGCAGGCGAAATCCGAGTTCCTGGCGCACATGTCCCACGAATTACGCACTCCTCTGAATGTGATTATCGGTTTTTCGGAATTGATGCTGGATGAGGTGCCGGGCAAAATCAACGGTGAACAGCGGCAGTGCCTCACCGATATCATGGAGGGCGGCAGACACCTGCTGGGTTTAATCAATGATATCCTGGACCTGTCCAAGATAGAGGCAGGCAAGATGGAGCTTGTCCTGGGCAGCGTGTCTCTTGCAAGCGTCATCAGTTCGGTGACGAACGAAATGAGATCTATTACCGTCCCGCGGCGGCAGGCGCTGGAAGTTTACATTGAACCCGGGCTGCCGCAGGTGCGGGCTGACGGCGCCAAAATACGGCAGGTGCTGCTCAATCTGCTGGGCAACGCTGCCAAATTTACGCCGGAAGGCGGTGCCATTAAGATTAAAGCGGTACGGAATGGCGAATGGTGCGAAGTAAGTGTGATTGATAACGGTATCGGCATTAAAAAAGAGAATCACACCAGGATTTTCGAGGAGTTCATCCAGATAGATATGCCTGTAGCGCAGAACAAAGGCGGCAGCGGGCTGGGACTGACCATCGCGCGGCGCATCGTAGAAAAACACGGGGGGCACATCCGGGTAGACAGTGAATACGGCAAAGGCAGTAAATTTACTTTTACCCTGCCGGTTATAAGTTAGCAAGAATGATGGCAGAATCGGGCAGTCAGGTAAAAGTGCTTATCGTTGAAGATAATCCGCTCAATATGAGGCTTATCGAGATGACCCTGCGCACAGGCGGCTACCATTTACTGCGGGCAGCGGACGGCGAAGATGCCCTGGCGATGGCAAGAAAAGAGAAGCCGTCGCTTATCATCATGGATATCCAGTTGCCCGGGATGAGCGGTCTTGAAGTCACGCGGCTTCTCCGCCGGTCGCCGGAATTTGCCGGCACGCCCATAATCGCGCTGACGGCGTACGCCATGAAGGGCGATGAGACAAGATTTCTTGAAGCCGGTTGCAGCGCCTATGTCCCCAAGCCTATCGATATCCGCAAATTTCCGAAGCTGGTCGCGGATATGCTGTCACGGGGGTCAGGAGGCGGCTGATCTATGGATACCGATACCGAAAAAAAGATAATGGTGGTGGACGACGACTCGGCATTGCGGCGCTTGATTTCCCAGGTGCTGATTCAGAATAGCTACTGCGTCATCGAAGCAGGCGGCGGACAGGAGGCACTACGCACGATGTTCGCGGAGAAGCCTGACCTGGTGCTGCTGGACGTGGTCATGGCGGGGATGGACGGCTGGCAGACCTGCAGCCGCATCCGCGATATCTCCGATGTGCCCATCATCATGCTGACCGGAAAAATGAATACCGAAGAAGACATCGTGCGGGGACTGGACTCCGGCGCCGATGAATACCTGCTCAAGCCGGTGGGGAACCGCGAGCTTGTGGCAAGAGTGCGGGCAGCCCTGCGCCGGGCGGAATCGCCTTCCTACCAGGAAAAGAAAGGGAAGGTCTCATTCAAAGACGATTACCTGACCATCGATATTGCCGAACGGAAAGTGCTGGTCAGGGGCGAAAAAATCAAGCTGACGCCGCGGGAGTTCCGCCTGCTCGCGCTGCTGCTGGAAAATGCCGGCACTATCGTCACACACCGGCAGATTCTTGAAAAGGTCTGGGGCTGGGAGTATATTGATGATGTGGACTATGTGCGCATCTATATCTCGCACCTGCGCCAGAAATTGGAATCGGAGGCTGACCAGCCGCAATACATCCTGACCGAGTCCGGGGCGGGCTATTATTTCCGCAAGACCGGTTAACGGTTTATTATGACAGTCCAGATAGACCTGATAAAAACGAATCCCTATTTTGCCAACCTGTCTCCGGCTGAGCTGGATGCGGTGGCGAAGCTGCTCTTTGAGAAGACCGCCGAGCGCGATGATATTCTCCTGTTTGAAGGAGAACCGGCGCGGGTGCTCTACTTCGTCGTTTCCGGTGTGGTCAAGGTCTTCAAGACTTCGGCGGAAGGCAAGGAGCAAATTCTGAACCTCGTCCAGCCCGGCGGTTCTTTCATCGATGTGCCGGTTTCCGCAGACGGAGCGAACCTCGCCAGCGCCGGGGCGCTGAACACCGTCTCGCTCTACGGCATCAAGAAAGAGGACTTCGCTAAAATTCTGCAGACTTACCCGCAGGTGGCGCGGAACACCGTCAATGTGCTTTCCCGCGTGGTGCGGAATTTGGTAACGCTGGTGGAAGACCTGTCTTTCCGTGATGTGACCGGCCGTGTCGCCAAAATCCTCCTGGAATATGCGCGCAACGCCGACCACGGCGCGCGGCTGACCCAGCAGGAAATGGCGGCGATGGCAGGTACGGTGCGGGAGCTCGTCGGCAGGTCGCTGCGGACGCTGGAAGCAGAGAAATTGATTCGCTTCGATCGTCACCGCATCATTATCACCGATGAAAAGGCGTTGCGGCAGGCGGCGGGCATATGAGACAAAGGTCACGGACAGCAGCGCCGTCCGGGGTTTAGAATGAAATTGCGTGGTAAATATTGATGGCTGAATTTCCGGTAATCGATAGGAAAAAATGCAATGGCTGCGGCTTGTGCCTCACCGTGTGCAAGTGCCGCGGCTTGTTCATCAACGGCAAAACTATTGACATCGTAACGACCGTCGAGTGCAATTATTGCACCAGGTGTGAAGTCATTTGCCCGACCGGCGCCATCAGTTGTCCCTACGAGATTATCATCGAGAAATAGCAAGTTCGTCCCGCGGATTTTCGCTCTCTGTTATTCATCCGGCATTCATCATTTAGCTTCAGGCGCATCCCTCAACCTTTCCTTTTAGCATCTTGTTCGTTTCCTTATGTATCAGAGGATTCCCCGGTGGGATAAAAGTCGCATACAGCAGCAGCCCATCGTACTAGAATGACATTGAACTTCTTAAAGGGAGGTGCAAGATGAGGACGAAGGTCAGAGAATTAAAAGCGCTCCGGCACGAGCTTGAATATCAAACAGATAGTTGTCATCATTTCTGGAAAATCGAAGAAGCACAGGGGCATGTGAGTGTCGGTACGTGCAAGATATGCGGCACGACGAAGGAATTTCTCAACTCGATGCCGGAATATTCACCGTTCGGCGATGTTGCCGGAACCAAGGCTCATGGCTCGGTTGCCAAGCGCGATCAAAACGAGAAGAACTGAGCGTTAAAAAGGTGAGTAAGATGGTTAAGATTTATACCACGCCGACCTGCGGTTACTGCCAGATGGCGAAGCATTTTCTGGCGGAACGCGGAGTAGGCTACGAAGAATTCGATGTTTCGCGTGACCGGTCAGCCGCTGAGGAAATGGTGCGCCTGACGGGTCAAATGGGAGTGCCGGTCATTATCGTCGGTGACGAAATGGTCATCGGCTTCGACCGGCCGAGATTAGAGGGGCTGCTCGCCAGGGGTGGTGGAGGCAGCCAGCGCCCGCGTTTTGGGTTGAAAGTAGCGGATGCAAGCAGAGTGGCGGATAAGTTCGGGATTACCCCGGTCTCCGGCGCGGTGGTGGGGGCGGTAGCTCCTGGTTCCGCAGGCGAGCAGGCTGGGTTGAGGATTGGTGATGTCATTATCGAGGTAAACGCGATAAAAGTCACCAACGCGGGAGACTTGGAGCGGGCGCTGGCTGATTTTACTGCGGGAAGCTGGGTGAGCCTAGTCTTCCTGAGAGATAACCAGAAACGGAAGTCTGAAGTTAAAATCTAAATGACTTGCCGTGTGAACTCATTCCTGGTAGCCCCCTTCGTAAGAAGGGGGCTTTTTTATTATTTGATTTTGACGCGGTTGAGGACCTGGTAAACCTGGAATGTCACATTACAATTCCGGCAATGATATACCCTTCCGTATTTGGATGTGCAGCAGATTCTGAGGTACAGCGGCTCCGGATCATCGGAACTTAGTTGATGCCCGCACCAAGGACAAATCCCGTCCTCCGGATAATATGCTCTCTCGTTTGGAGACAATTCAAAATATCTTGCGGTCATGTTAATTCAAAGCTACAGCGGTTAATCTGCTCCTGGACAGCCCTCAAATTTATCCTATCCTTATTGTGGAGAACTGTCAATGCCCCCTCCCGCTGATAAACTGCCGATAGCTTCAACCCATTATTTGTTGTATCATATTAGGTATCATGGATAGTTCGGTGACTAAGCTGGCGGTCATCGGTTCGACCGGCTCAATCGGCAGGCAGGCGCTGGATGTGGTGCGCGCCCTGCCGGGACGGTTCGAGGTTGCAGCGCTGGCGGCGGGCGGCAATACTGCTTTGCTGGCGCAGCAAATAAGAGAGTTTCGTCCAAGATTTGTTTACAGCTTCGCCGAGTTCAAGCCGGACACCGGCGAGGTTCTGCCGCTTGAGCAAATTGCTGCTCATCAGGATGTCGATATGGTGCTGGTCGCAGCCGCCGGTAAAGCCGGGCTGGAACCTACCCTGGCGGCGGTCAAAGCGGGCAAGAAGGTCGCCCTGGCGAATAAAGAGTCGCTGGTTACTGCCGGCGCGATAATTACCCGCGAAGCCAAAAAGAGCGGCGCGCAAATCCTGCCGGTGGACAGCGAGCACAGCGCTGTCTGGCAGTGTCTCAGCGGAGAGGTACAGCCGCCGGTGAGGCTCATCCTGACGGCTTCCGGCGGTCCCTTCTGGAGCTATCCCGCCGAGAAACTGGCGCAGGTCACTGCCGCCCAGGCGCTCAAGCATCCGTCGTGGCAGATGGGGCGCAAGGTGACCATTGATTCCGCTACTCTGATGAACAAAGGGCTGGAGATCATCGAAGCGCACTGGCTGTTTAACATGCCGGTCGATAAAATTACGGTGCTGGTGCATCCCCAGAGCATCGTCCACTCGATGGTGGAGTATGCTGACGGCGCAATCAAGGCGCAGCTCAGCTACCCGGACATGCGGCTGCCCATCCAGTACGCGCTGACCTATCCGGAACGGCTTGCCAACGCCGGCTTGCCGCGCCTGAACTGGAACGAGGTGAAAAGCCTGAATTTCGAGATGCCGGACATGGAACGGTTCCCCTGCCTGCGGCTCGGCATTGAAGCGGGACAAAAGGGCGGCACCTATCCTGCCGTGCTCTGCGCCGCCGATGAAGTGGCGGTGGAGATGTTCCTTGCCGGTCGTATTAAATTTACCGATATCCCGCGCCTGATTGAGACAGTCCTGGAGCGGCACAGCGCCGCCGCCAATCCGAATATCGAGGAAATCGAAGCAGCGGACACGTGGGCGCGGCATGACACCATTGGGATTGTCGAAGGATTACATCAATGCTGTTAACAATATTAGTCGGTCTGCTGGTGCTTTCCGTGCTCATCATCGTGCACGAACTGGGGCATTTTGTCTTAGCCAAAGCGTCCGGTGTATGGGTCGAGGAGTTCGGTATCGGTTTTCCACCGCGAGTTTTTGGAATCAAACGCGGCGAGACTATCTATTCGCTGAACGCCATCCCCTTCGGCGGTTTTAATAAAATTTCCGGCGAGGTCGATCCCTCCGCCCCGCGCAGCCTCGCCAGCAAGAACGCGATAATCCGCATCCTGGTACTGGGCGGCGGTATCCTGATGAACATGTTGCTGCCGGTCGTTTTGCTCACGGTTTCGTTCATGGTGCCGCATAATATCGTTAAAGGCGACATTGTGGTTCAGGAAGTGGCGGTTGGTTCCCCGGCGGAAGCGGCGGGTATCCAGCCCGATGATGTGCTTATTGCCGTGAACGGGAAAACGCTGGACAACACCGGCGACCTTTCCCGCTTTGTACAGCAGAACCTGGGAGCGAAAATCACCATCACGCTGAAGCGGGACTCCGCCGTGCGTGAAATTTCAGTAGTGCCCCGCTGGAAACCCCCGGAAGGGCAGGGACCTATCGGCACGATGTCCCGGACGCTCAATACGCAGGTTATCCGGCAAAGCCTGCCCCTCTGGCAGGCGGTCCCGAGAGGCATCGGCTCGCTGGGGGAAACCCTGGTGCTTTATAAGAACGGTATTATAGGTATGATTATCGGCACGATGCCGGTGGTGATGACCGGCCCCGTGGGTATTGTGCAGGTCACTGGCGAAGTCGCGCAGTCCGGGGCAGGCGCAGTGCTGGAGCTGGCGGCGTTCATCAGCATCGCCATCGCTATCACGCAGCTGCTGCCGTTCCCCTCGCTGGACGGCGGGCGCATCCTGTTTGTCCTGCTGGAAGTAGTCCGCGGCGGCAAACGCGTTTCGCCGAAGCTGGAGGGCAAAATCCATGCCATCGGTTTTATCATCCTGCTGACGCTCATGGTGGCGATTACCTACCAGGATATTATCCGCATTATCACCGGCGAAAGCCTGATACCATAACAACTTCATGAGGTGAAAGACATGCTGACCGTGCTGGAAGCAATTCAACAAAGGCGCAGCATCCGCGCCTTTTCGTCTCAGGACGTGTCGGATGAGATGGTGGCACAACTGCTGGAAGCCGCCCGGCTCGCTCCTTCGGGGAGCAACCGCCAGCCCTGGAGCTTCGTGGTGGTCAAAGACGCCGCCGCGAAAAAAGAGCTGCGCCGCATCTGTGCCGGGCAGCATTTCATCGAGCAGGCGCCGGTCGTAATCGTCTGCTGCGCCAACCTCAACCGCTACTCGGTGGAAGAAAAGAAGAAGCGGCGGCGCGAGTTCCGCGAATCGGGCGTCGATAAGACGCTTTCCGGGCGCTTTGCCGACCAGAAATTGATGGAAACTCTGGACGCCCAGCCGGTCCCGGCGGAAACCGCGAAACTGGGCGCCATCGCTAATACCTACATCGCCATCGAGCATATCGTCCTGACGGCTACCGCATTAGGACTGGGAACGTGCTGGATCGGCGGCTTCGATGACGCCGCCGAAATCAGGCGATTGTTCGGTCTGGAGGCGAGCCTGCTGCCGGTTATCGTGCTGCCGGTCGGCTACCCGGAAGGAAAGCTGCCGGCGCCGCGTCCCCGACTTAAAAGGGAAGATATCGTGATGGAGCAGGGGAAGAAGTAGCATGCCGGAACGCCGCATCAGTAAATCAATGCAGATTGGCGAGGTGACGGTGGGAGGCGGCGCGCCCATCGTGGTGCAGTCCATGACCAAGACGGACACCCGCGATGTCAAAGCCACCGTGGCGCAGATTAATGCTCTGGCGGACTGCGGCTGCGAAATCGCCCGGCTGGCGGTGCCGGATGCCGAAGCGGCGGAAGCCCTCGCGGCTATTAAGCGAAAGTCGCCGCTGCCCGTCGTCGCCGACATCCACTTCGATTACCGGCTGGCACTGGCGGCAATCAAGGCGGGCGTGGACGGTCTGCGGCTGAACCCGGGCAACATCGGCGAACCCGAGAAGATAAAGAAGGTAGTGCTCGCCGCTAAAGAAAGAGGCGTGCCCATCCGCATCGGCGTCAATGCGGGCAGCCTGCCGAAAAAAGCCGACAAAAAATTGAGCGTCCCCGACCGCATGGTGAATGCGGCGTTAGAACAGGTGAAACTGCTGGAAAGCCTCGATTTCGACCTGATTAAAGTATCATTAAAAGCCTTCGACGTGCCGACGACCATTGCGGCGTATAAGAAGATTGCGAAGAAGATGCCTTACCCCCTGCATATCGGCATTACCGAGGCGGGCACGCCGCGTACCGGCGTCATCCGCAGTGCGGTAGGCATCGGCACACTATTATATATGGGCATCGGCGATACCATCCGCGTCTCGCTGACCGCCGACCCCTGTGAAGAAGTCATCGCCGCCTATGAAATTTTAAAAAGCCTCAACCTGCGGCAGCGCGGTGCCGTGCTGGTAAGCTGCCCCACCTGCGGCAGGACGGAAGCGGATATCGTGACCCTCGCCGGGCAGGTGGCAGAACGATTAGCCGGTATGACTAAACCGGTCAAGGTCGCCGTGATGGGCTGCGTGGTCAACGGTCCCGGCGAAGCGAAAGACGCCGATGTGGGCATTGCCTGCGGGAAGGGGAGAGGCGTTATCTTCCGCAAGGGCGAGCAGGTTGCTGTAGTAGAAGAAGCCGACTTTCTCGAAGCCCTTATGCGTGAAGTGGAGAAGGTGTAAGTCGGGTGAAAAACATTCCGGTGCCTATTGAAATATATCCGCGGATTGATGACTGTATCGAAACACAGGCAAAGCGGCTATTTAAAGAATTTAGCGAGCGCATCCTCCAGGGTGAAGACGGCGTGCTCATCGATAAGCTGGAAGTAGTGCGGACCTTTCTGGCGACGTGGGATTTCAATATCCTGCGCGCGGAGTCAGAGCGGCACCTCGCCGCGGGCAGGAAGGTCAAGTTCATCCTGCGGGTAGAAAACGGCAAGTCCGAGTATGAAATGAAGGTAGATTAGGAGTCAGCAGTGCGCGTATCGAAATTATTTGGCAAGACACTTCGGGAAGTCCCGGCGGAAGCGGATACCATCAGCCACAGGCTGTTGCTGCGGGCGGGCATGGTCGACCAGCTTGCCGCGGGAGTGTATTCCTATCTGCCGCTGGGCTGGCGGGTCATCAACAAGATTGAAAACATCGTCCGCGACGAGATGAATAAAGCGGGCGGGCAGGAGCTCTGCATGCCGGTACTCCAGCCGCTCGAAATCTGGCAGCAGACGGGTCGCGACCAGGCTTTCGGCGAAGGGCTTTTTGTCCTGACCGACCGCCGCGACCGTAAGCTGGTGCTCGGTCCCACCCACGAGGAAATCATCACCTACCTGGCGAGCCGCAATGTGCAGAGCTACCGCGACCTGCCGCTGATGCTCTACCAGTTGCAGACCAAGTTCCGCGATGAACCGCGCTCCCGGGGCGGGCTTATCCGCGTCCGCGAGTTTATCATGAAAGACCTTTACAGCTTCGATACCGACGATGCCGCGCTGGATGTCAGCTATCAGAAAATGCTCCGCGCCTATGAGAACCTCTATGCCCGCTGCGGGCTCACCGCGATGATGGTGCAGGCGGACAGCGGCGCTATCGGCGGGAAGGACTCGCACGAGTTCATGGTGCTTGCGGAAAGCGGCGAAGACGAGATTATCTATTGTCCTGCCTGCAAATATGCGGCGAACGTGGAAAAAGCGACCAGCGTCAAGACCAAAGCGGAGAGCGGCGTGCCGCTGCCGCTGGAAGAGGTTGCCACGCCCGGCGCCGCTACGATTGAAGAAGTCGCTAATTTTTTCAAGGTCGCACCGAGCCAGACGCTTAAAGCCGTTTTCTATGTCGCCGATGGCGGGCTGGTTTTTGTCGTCATCCGCGGCGATATCGAGGTCAATGAAATCAAACTCAAGAACCTTTTGCACGCCACCGACCTGCGGCTGGCGACCGATGCCGAGGTGAGGGAAGCGGGGCTGGTGAAAGGGGCGGCTTCGGCGGTAGGGCTGAAGGGCATCAAGATTGTCGCCGATGATTCCATAACTTCCGGGACGAACTTCATCGCCGGGGGCAACAAGCCGGAGGTGCACCTCAGGAACGTCAACTACCCGCGCGATTTTAAAGTTGACATAATGGGTAACATCGCCAGGTCGCATGCCGGCGAAGGCTGTCCGTCATGCGCCGCCCGACTGGCATCCATCAAGGGTATCGAAGTGGGGCATATCTTCAAATTGGGCACCGCCTTCAGCAAGGTGCTCGGCGCCAACTTTATCGACGAGCAAGGCGTTTCCAAGCCTGCCATCATGGGCTGTTATGGCATCGGGATAGGACGGCTGCTGGCGGCGGCTATCGAGCAGAACCATGACGATAAAGGCATCACGTGGCCAATGCCGATTGCGCCGTACCAGGTCTATCTCTGCCCGCTCTACCGCGAGGGCACGAAGGTGGCTGAGATTGCTGAAAAACTGTATGCCGAACTGGAAGCCGCCGGGCTGGAAGTGCTTTTCGACGACCGGCAGGAATCACCGGGGGTCAAGTTCAACGATGCCGACCTGCTGGGCATTCCCATCCGCATCACGGTCAGCCCGCGCACGCTGGAAAAGAACAGTGTGGAATTCAAACCGCGCCGGGAAAAACAATCGAGCCTGTTGCCGATGGATGATGCCGTTGCGAAAATAAAGGAAATGGTGGCTAAAGGCTAGCCGCGCAGCGTCGCGCCGGTTTCCTTCGCCAGCCGTTCCAGGATATGCTGCTGGACTTTGTCCACTTCCTCGTCGGTCAGGGTGTGTTCCGGCGACAGGTACATAATGCGGTATGCCAGCGACTTCTTGCCTTCGGCAACCTGCTTGCCGGAGTAGACGTCGAAAAGGCTGACTTCCTTTACCAGTTTGAAGCCCTTGATAATATCCAGCACCTGCTGGTGAGTCACGTTATAGTCCACGACCAGCGCGATGTCCCTCGCCACGGCAGGGAAGCGCGGCACCGGTTCGTACATCTTCTGCTCCGAGGCGAACGGCAGCAGCACCGCCAGGTTCAACTCGAAGAGATAGACCGCTTCGCCGATTTCAAAATGGCTGGCGACCTTCGGGTGTAATTCTCCGACGAAGCCCACCGGCTCGCCGTTTATCATAATCGCGGCCTGTTTTGCCGGGTGCAGCGATTCGTCTTGAGACGGGATAAATTGAGCGGTCACATCCAATTGCCGGAGCAGGCTTTCCACCGCGCCTTTCGCATCGAAGAAATCGACGGGTTCCGCGCCGGTCATCCATGACTTTTCCGTCCGGGCCCCACAGAGCAGTCCGCACAGCGTCTCCGGCTCTTCCGGCAGGTCATGCAGCCTCGGTTTGTAAATTGCGCCGATTTCAAACAGCCGGATGCCGCCGTCTTCATGACGGCGGTTGGCAATCATTGTTGTCAGCAGGTTCGCGCGCAGATTGGGGCGCAGGTATTCCAGGTCGGCGGTCATCGGGTTGACGAGCCGCAGCGGCGCCGGTTCCAGCGGGTGCGTTTCCGGCATCATTTTCTCCAGTAATTCGCGGCTGGTCAACGAGAAGGTGATAATCTCCTGGAAGCCATAGCCGACGAGGCTCTGGCGGACACGCCTCTTCAGGTTCAAAGCCGGATTGGGGTTCTGATGCGGGATAGATTCGCTGAGCAAGGTCAGCGGAATCTGGTCGTAGCCGATGACCCGCGCAACTTCCTCCACGAGGTCGATTGCCTGTTTGATATCGCTGCGCCAGTAGGGCACGGCAACGGACAATTCTTTTTCACCGGTACTGCGGCATTCGAAACCGAGTGCGGTCAGCGCGCTGGTAATCTGTTCCAGGCTGAGGTCGAGCGCCAGCGTGCGGTTTACCTTATCTGCGGCAAGACGGATGGGCGCAATTTCTTTTTTACCGGGGTATACATCAATAATACCCTGGGCTACTTTGCCGCCGCCCAGTTCCGCAATCAGTTGTGTGGCGTGTTTCAGGGCGGGCAGGGTCAGTTCGGCGCGGATGCCTCGCTCGAAGCGCATGGAAGCTTCGCTGAGCAAGTTAAGCCGCCGACTGGTGTAATAGATACTGGAAGGTTTGAAGCTGGCGGCTTCCAGCAGAATATTAGTCGTTCCTTCGGTGACCTCGCTGTTGGCGCCGCCCATCACGCCCGCCACCGCCACGGCGCGCTCGGCATCGGCAATCACCAGGTTGTCGTTGGTCAGTTTGCACTCCGTGCCATCCAACGCGATGATGCCTTCACCGTCACGGGCGCGGCGCACGATGATTTTCTTCTGGCGGATGCGGTCATAATCGAAAGAGTGCAGCGGCTGCCCGTATTCCAACATCACGTAGTTGGTAATATCAACTATATTGTTAATGGGGCGCGCACCGCAGGCGGTCAGCCGGTCCTGCAGCCACTTCGGCGAGGGAGCGATTTTGACGCCGGTGATAAGCGTGGCGCAGTAGCGCGGGCACAAATCGGCATCGATAATTTCAACAGCGACCTGCCCGTTAATCGCGGGCTGAATCTCGGGATAAACAGCTTCTTTAATATTCGTCTTTTGTCCCGTCAATGCGGCGACCTCATGGGCGATGCCGGTCACGGAAAGGCAATCGGGGCGGTTGGCAGTGATGGCGACATCGAAGATAGTATCGCCCATATAGTCCGCCAGCGCTACGCCCAGAGGCGCGTCCGGCGGCAGCACCAGGATGCCTTCGTGAATCTTGGAGATGCCCAACTCCGCTTCCGAGACGACCATGCCGCTGGAAGCCACGCCGCGGATTTTGGCGGTCTTGAGCTTCACCTTTTCTCCGGTGTGCGGGTCGGTCACGGTGGCGCCGAGGCGGGCAAAGACGATTTTATCGCCCACCGTCAGGTTGGGTGCGCCGCAGACTACCGTTTCCTGTCCCGTGCCGTAGTCTACCGTTGCCAGCCGCAGGCGGTCGGCGTTGGGGTGGGGGTTGACCGCGGTCAACTGCCCGATGACGATATTGCTCCAATCACCGGTGGTCTGGATGTCTTCCACCTCGAAGCCCGCCAGCGTCAGTTTTTGCGCAAGCTCGGAGACGGGCAGGGTGAGGGGCACATATTCTTTCAGCCAGCTCAGCGGTATTTTCATATTAGAACTGCCTCAAAAAGCGCAGGTCGTTGCCGTAGAATAAGCGCACGTCATCGATGCCGTAGCGCAGCATGGGCAGGCGGTCGATGCCGATGCCGAAAGCGAAACTGCCGTAGACCTCGGGGTCGATGCCGGCGCGCTCCAGCACCTTCGGGTGGGTCATGCCGGCGCCGGCAACTTCAATCCAGCCGGAGCTCTTGCACAGGCGGCAGCCGCTGCCGCGACAGGCGAGACATTCAATCGCCAGTTCCACGCCCGGCTCAACGAACGGGAAGAAATCAACGCGGAAGCGCACGTTGCGCTCCGGTCCGAAGAAACGGCGGGCGAACTCATATAGGGTGCCTTTGAGGTCAGCCATCGTGATGCCCTTGTCCACAGCGAAACCGTCTACCTGGTGGAACATCGGGACGTGGGTGGCGTCGCTGGCTTCATAGCGGTAGACCTTGCCCGGCTGGGTAACGCGGATGGGCGGGTTCATCCCGGCAGCCGAGCGGGCGC
>JAQTVW010000100.1 GCA_028706655.1 Dehalococcoidales bacterium
GGCTTCACCGTCTCAATCATAGAGGTGAACAACTCTTCCAGCAAGACGAGGATATCTTCTTCATCCACGAAGCTCATTTCAAGGTCGAGCTGGGTGAATTCCGGCTGGCGGTCGGCGCGGGTATCTTCATCGCGAAAGCAGCGGGCGATCTGGTAATATTTTTCCATCCCGGCAACCATTAACAGTCGCTTGAGCTGCTGGGGCGATTGCGGCAAGGCGTAGAACTTGCCGGGGTGCAGCCTCGCCGGTACCAGATAGTCGCGGGCGCCTTCCGGGGTGCTCTTGATGAGCATCGGCGTTTCAATTTCCATGAAACCGCGCGCATCGAGGAAGTCCCGCATGAATTTGATGATGCGATGCCGCAATATGAGATTGTTCTTCATGCGCTGCCGCCGCAGGTCGAGATAGCGGTATTTCAAGCGCACATTCTCATCTACTTCAACTTCTTCATTAATATAGAACGGCGGCGTCTTTGAGGTGTTCAGTATCCGTGCCTCGCGGGCGATTACTTCAATATCGCCGGTAGCTAGCTGGGAGTTTTCGGTACCCTGCGGACGGAGCGCAACCTCGCCGGTCACCTGCAGAACATATTCGGAGCGCAGCTCGGCGGCTGTTTGGTGACATCCTTGAGCGATTTCCGGATTGAACACCACCTGGGCGACGCCTTCACGGTCACGCAGGTCGATGAAAATAAGTCCGCCGTGGTCGCGGCGCCGGTTTACCCAGCCGGCAAGTGTAACTGTAGCTCCGTTGTGTTCTTTGCGCAGGTCACCGCAGTAATGAGTCTTGAGCAAAATAAGTCTCCTCAGGATGATTGTGACTGTACCAGATTTAATTATATCCTATTGCAGATACCTGCACAACAATCTGCCGGTCGTTTTATTGTGTTTGACACTTTCTCGCCTTAGCCAGTAGAATCAATCGTATCGTGAAACAAGATGCACAGATTTTACGCAGCTAAACCGCCTTCCGGAAACAGCGTCATCATCGATGATGCCCGGCAGGTTCATCACATTCGTGAAGTGCTGCGTTTGAAAACCGGTGAAGCAGTCGCTGTTTTTGACGGCACGGGAAACGAGTACCTCGGGACAATCGAAAAGACAGATAAACAGCAGGTCTGCATAGGTGTCACGGAACGAAAACCCGCAGCGGTAAGACCAGTGCGTATCACCATCGCCTGCGCTGTCCCCAAGCAGACCCGCATGGACGACATCGTGGACAAGCTGACACAGCTCGGTGTAGATGCCATTATCCCGTTGGAGACTGAGCGCGTGATAGTCAAACTAGACGAGCGCCATAAAGCTGCCAAGCTGCACAGGTGGCAAAAAATCGCACAGAGCGCTACGGAACAGAGCCAGCGCGGCGCTATCCCGCTGATAGAACCGGTAACTGCAATCGGGGATGTTCTGCGCCGCGCTGCGGACTACGACCTGAAGCTAATACCAACGCTGGCGGGCGAGAAGAAACATTTACGGGATATTCTCGCAGAATCAAAGCCCAAAAACATCATCGTGCTCATCGGGCCGGAAGGCGATTTCACGCCGGAGGAAGTCGCACAGGCACAGAAAGCCGGATTTATCCCGGTCTCGCTGGGGAAATCCGTACTGCGGGTGGACACGGCGGCAATCGCAGTGGCGAGTTATATCAGCCTGGCAATCACCTAAATGTTGTGCAGCCTGCCGCAGTGAGGGCACTGCACGCTGCCGGATTTAAGGCTGGGCGGCACTCTCAACTTCGTACCACATTCACAGTCAATTGTCTTATAGCTGCCCATGCGCCACATCACGTCAGATGCTTCGCGGGTACGTTGTACCTTCGCCCCGGCATCGTCGCCTGTTTCGGCAGAAGGTGGACGAATTACGGCTGTTTCGGTGCTGTTTAACGCCGAAGCCGGGATAATGCCTTTTTTGCCTTTCACCTTTTCATAAGCCCGTTCGTAATCGGCGGGAGAAATACCCGCCATGGCGCGGAGAATACGGACTCTTTCGGAGATAGGCGGATGGGTGCTGCTCAGATCGGTAGCGGCTCTGCCCTCATGACGGAAGGGATTAATGATATACATCGGCGCGGTTGCCTGGTTCGCGGTTTTCAATTGCTGGGGAGTTGCGGCAATCTTCTCCAGCGCCGATGCCAGTCCCTCAGGATAGCGGGTATACAACGCGCCGGAGGCATCTGCCAGATATTCCCGTTTGCGCGAGATGGCAAAGTACAGCAGTTGAGCGGCTATCGGCGCGAGTATCATCAGGACAAGTCCCACCACCAATATGATTATCTGAGCCTGTCCCCCTCCACTCCCGCCGCCGCTGGAACGGGAGCTCCGCCGACCGCCCGACATGCCGCCAAAGAACATCATGCGGCTGGCATACCATGCCAGGATCACCACTGTGCCGAGAATAACACCTGCCAGGGACATAAGGAGGACATCCCGGTTATTGATGTGCGCCATTTCATGGGCGATGACACCCTGCAGTTCGTCGCGGTTGAGGCGCTGAAGCAGTCCGCTGGTAACCGCTACCGAAGCCTTCTCCGGCGAACGTCCCACGGCAAAAGCGTTGGGCGCCGGGTCGTCGATGATATAGATGTCCGGCATTTTCGCCAGTCCCGAGGCAATCTTCATTTCTTCGACGATATTATAAAGCCGGGGAAAATCATCACGGCCGATTTTACGAGCACGAGCTACCGAGAGGAGAATGCTATCACCCTGGAAGTAGGCAATCAGATTCATGAACAGCCATACGACCGTCGCGATGACCAGTCCGGCTATCGGGTCTTCGAAAAAATACAAGCCTAAGACATAACCCAGCGCCAGCAGCAGAGCGCCCATGAAGGCAATGAGCACTGCCGACCGTATGCGGTTTGACCTGATTTGCTCCCACATGTCAGTTTACCGTTTACAGTAGTCTGTATTACTGATTAGTTAAACTTCACCTTGGGCGCGGCTTTCTCTTCGGCGACGGTGATTTCGAAGAACTCGCCTGACTTGAAACCCGTCATGCCCGCGACAATATTGGACGGGAACATCTGCGTCTGGTTGTTGTATTTGAGCACCGAGTCGTTATAGTACTGGCGTGAGAAGCTTATTTTGTTCTCGGTAGAGGTCAATTCTTCCTGAAGCGCCAGAAAGTTCTGATTGGCTTTCAGGTCAGGATAAGCTTCCACCACGACAAGCAGTCTCGCCAGCGCCGAGCTGAGTTCGGTTTCAGCTTTAGAACGTTCTGCCACGCTGGAGGAAGAAGAAGCCTGCTGCGCCACGTTACGCGCTTTGGTCACGGCTTCCAGAGTTTCACGCTCATGAATCTGGTAGCCTTTGACTGTCTCCACCAGATTGGGGATGAGGTCGTACCGCCTCTTAAGCTGGACGTCAATCTGCGCCCAGGCATTCTTCATCTGGTTGCGCAGTCCGACCAACCCGTTGTAAGCCGATATAAAAAAGATGACCAGGATTGCCACGATGCCAAGTACGATATATAGCCCTGTCATAGACACCTCCTCGACCGGTATTCGTATTCTACAAAATTACCTGAGCACAAATAAGATAGCCAGCACCACCAGCAGTCCTACTACCAGCACAGTAATCATCGTCATTTGGTTTCAATGCCTTTCTTTTCGGCTTGAAACGCTTCGTTGACGAAAGCGATGATACCCTGCTGCACTCCCTCCGAGACCGATGGCTGCCCGGCAAGCTGCTCCACAAACTGGAATATCTCGCCGCCGTCGAACCAGAGTCCGTCGCCGTGACGGCAGACATCGAGATGCACCGGCGGCTGCCCGATGGCGACCTCTTTCATGCCGTGGCGGCAGGTCGGGCATTTCCGCGTCGCGTGCCCGGCTTCTACCACGGGTGCGATGAGAATACCGGCGACGGTATCCTGCGCGTTGCCCAATTTCCCCGCGGAAAGAAATAGCTCCAGTTCGCCGGAGTCAAACCACACGCCGTGGCAACTGGCACAATGGTCGAGTTCTATTTGGCGGTACTCCACCACTATCATATCTGTCTTACAGTTCGGACAAATCATTCAGCATCCCAACAGAGTTACATTACATGCGTATCAATAGGATTATATCAAGGTAGACTGGTTTGTACAATCGGTTGTAAGAGTCTATTTATTTTCTTCGCGCCATTCGATGACCCGGCTCGACCAGATACGACCAATGGCTTCCGAAAGCGTGGCTCGCCTTGGTTCATGTAAGGTCAATAGAGGCGATAACTCTCGACCTCTGAATTGTTCCAGAAAATGACACTGCTTCTGCAGCAGCAATATCGCGGTATTGGAGCCGCCGTAAACCAGGTATTCCGTGTCCCGTGCCCCGGGCTCCAGTATCTCACGGGTATGCCCGCAAACGCGCGTCAGGAAATATTCGATTTGTTTTTCGCGGTGCCGGACAAAGCGGTGAGATGAAGAGCCGCCCTGGCGGTGACGGCCGTGTACCAGTCCGGTACCCACTTTACTGTTGACGATATCTTCGCCGTGGCACAGCCCGATGGCATAAGCTCCCAGGCGAATCAGCACCACGCCGATGGTACGTTCCGGCGTAAGCTGCGCACATAAAGAGGCGATATCGCCTCCTGCCTCAGACGCCGCTTGAGCAATCGGAAACGGCGGCAGGACGAGGCATATCCGGGACCCGCCGCGGAACAGCACAGCGCCGGTCGATGAACCGACTACCCGTTCGGTAATCTCGGGAATCAATACTTCCGGCGTACCCCTAAGCGAATCATGTACCTGAGGTAATAGTGCTCCGGCGGGGATGTGGCGTGTTGCCGCAAAGGACGCATCTGCCGCAATAGTGGCGAGGTACGCCAGCATTTTGTGCCGGGTCAAAACAAAATCTCTTGCCGCCAGCATCGCCGCACCTGCCTTTTAATTGGCTATAACTTTACCACCGTGACGCCGTCGCCACCCTCGCCCCGTTCCCCTGCCCGGAAGGACTTCACCAGCTGGTGTCCCGTCAGGCGCTCGCGGACAATCTTACGGGCGGCGCCGGTACCGTGACCGTGCACGATGCGCACTTCCATCAGTCCCGCCATGACGGCATCGTTCAAATAGGTCTCCAGTTCCAGTTCAATCGCTTCGGCGCGCTTGCCGCGCAGGTCCAGCTCGCGTGCTACCGCCCTCGCGGCAGGCCGCTTTGTCACGATATATTGAGGCACCTTGCGGATTTCAGGCGCAGCGGTCTTTTCGACGCCATCTATGCCCAGTCTGATTTTACCCGCGCCGATTTGCACCTCAATCTGTCTGTTGTCCTCGTTTACGGTGAGTACCGTGCCGTGAATACCGGCTTCTTTAACCCACACCGTATCGCCTTCTCTGATATGAGCGGCAGCTTCGGCTTCAGTCTCGTTTCCGGGCACCGGTTTCCACGCCGGACTCTGCAATTGTTTCTGGATTGCCGCCAGCACCTTCCGCGTCTCGGATACTCTTTCCCGCGATTTTTCCTTGCGCAAATCGGCTTCTGCCTGCCGCAGGGTCTTATTTAATTCGGCGGCTTCGCTCACGATGCGGTCGCGGGTCTCCTGGATAATGCGACGCTCTTCCGACTTTACCCGGCTGAGCTTGCTCTCAAGTTCAGCGACGCGCTGCTCAACTTCATTCTTTTCCTGCGCCAGCTTTTCGCTCAAAGATTCCATCTTCTGTTTTTCCGTCATCAGGTCGGAAAGTAGAGTTTCAAATTCCTGGGTGCCCTTGGCAAGCATGTTCCGTGCGTTCTCGATAATCTCTGCAGGGAGACCCAGTCGCGCCGCCGTCGCCAGGGCGTTGCTTCCCCCGGGGATGCCCAACACCAGATGGTAGGTCGGCGCCAGCGTCACCGGGTCGAAGTCCAGTGATGCATTCTGCATTCCTTTAGTCGTATGAGCAAAAGCT
>JAQTVW010000101.1 GCA_028706655.1 Dehalococcoidales bacterium
ATCGTCGCGGCATCTTCGGCGGTAGCTTCGAGCTAGGAACTAAGCATTCTTCAGTCGATGGTAATCCAGTGCTTGTTTCAGCGCAAACGCGCCCCTTTTGATTGACGGAAAAGCCGGGATTCCTCTAGCCTGGAACTTCCGGGTCACGTCTCTCGCCCGCTCCATGCCGCGCGGTGTAGAATAAGAAACAATCGCCATCACCGGTTTCCCGTACCGGTCCCTTACATCAGCCATCATCGAAACATTGCTGTTGATGTCCTCGTCGGTGGAAAAACCCATGGTAATGAAGTGGGTCGATATCATCAGCACCAGATTATCGATATTCGCATCGCCCGCCAGGATTTCCATGATACGCTTTATCTCCAGCCGGTTCTGGTTGCCCGTATCGACGGGGTTCCGGTAGCTGCCGCCGATAAGGCTGAAAAATTTGGCTAACTCCTGGTATGACTCTCCGGTAAGCAGCGGTATTTTCAGTCCGGCTTCGCCAAAATCATCGGCGATAGCCACTGACTGACCCCCTGACCCGCCCGCAACTGCGACGCGGTCACTTTTAATCACCGGAAAGTAGAGTAACGCCTTCAGGGTGTCAATCATCTCATCCATATCGTTAACATTAATTGCCCCGCACTGGCGGATGGCGGAGTTCCAGATTGCCTGAGGCACCGCCAGCGACCCGGTGTGAGAAGCAATCGCCCGCCCCCCAGCTTCGGTGCGCCCGCCCTTCCAGATGACGACCGGCTTTTCGCGGGCGACTTTACGTAGTGTCTTCAAAAACCGTCTGCCGTCCCGCACTCCTTCGAGGTACATGCCAATCACTTTAGTATCGGCATCACGACCGAGATATTCGAGATAGTCTGCCGCATCCAGCACAATGCCGTTGCCGAAACTGACCGATTTGCTGATGTCCATACCCTGCAAGTGCGCTTCCAGGCTGCAGAAAATGGCATGCGTGCCGCTTTGTGAGATAAAACCAATTTGCCCGGAAGTGCCGGTATATTGCTCTACTGTCTGCCTGATGCCGACTTTGGGATTGAAAATTCCCATGCAGTTCGGGCCGATGAGCGGAAAGCCCGCCTGCAGGCACTTTTCTTTCAGCAGCTTCTCCAGTTTTTTCCCCTCGGCAGTATCAGTCTCGGAAAATCCGGAGGTGAAAAAATGGGCGACGCCCACTTTCTTGCGGATACATTCATCGAGAATTTGCAGGCTGACCGACCGGGGTACCGCACAGATTACCAGGTCTATCGGCTCCGGTATGTCCATGATGCTGGTGTAGTTTTCGATGCCGAGCTTCTTGATGCCTTCAATGGATTTCGGACTGACCTGGACGGAGTACAGTTTCCCTTTGAAAGTGCGCTGGGCGCGGAGCCAGCGGAAATCGCCTTCCTGTTTATCGCCCACCACGACGACGCACTTCGGATTAAAAGCGCGGTCTAATTTTGCGAGGTCTATATCCATATCTTTACCTTTCAATTTAAAAAATGAACTGCCAATTGCGTATATATTATACCGCAACCAGCACGGTTCGCTGAAATTATTTTGCCCTGATTTGACGGAAACACCTGATAACCCTATAATTCAAATATCCCATTTTCTCATGCGGAAACGACTATCTGAATACAGGAGTTGAACGATGAAAGCAGTTGTTATTTACGGACAAGGTGATTACAGGTACGAGGATGTCCCCACGCCGAAGGCTGGCGAGGGAGAGGTCATCGTTAAAACCGGCAGGTGCGGTATCTGCGCCGCCGACCCCAAGATTTTTCACGGACTGGGCTTTGTTGCCAAAGCTGCTTTCCGCAACGTGCCTATCGTTGCGGGGCATGAGTTTATCGGCGAGGTCGTCGAGATGGGACCCGGCGCCGCCGAGAAATGGAACCTGAAAATCGGTGATAAAGCTATCGCCGAGCAAATCGTCCCTTGCGGAGAGTGCGCCTACTGCCGGCAGGGCAACTACCATCTGTGTAATTTCAGCAGCTTTTTTGGCGTGGCGGGCGCCCAGGGCGGCTGGGCGGAATACATCAAGTACCCCAAAAAATCAATCATCTGGAAAGTTCCCAACGAGATGCCGTGGGAAATCGCCGTCGCCATCGAGCCGCTTGCCTGCGCGATTCACGGGGTGCAGAAAGCCAAAGTACAATTTTCCGACACCGTGGTGCTGATGGGCGCCGGCGCCATCGGACTGTTCATGGTACAACTCCTGCGGCTCAAGGGACCCAAACAGATTATCGTCTCGGATATTGATGAATACCGGTTGAGCCTGGCGAAAAAGCTGGGCGCCGACATCGTGATTAACCCGCAAAAAGAAGACATCGTCAAAAAGGTCAGAGAGCTTACCGACAAGGTCGGCTGCGATGTCGTCATCGAAGCAACCGGCTTCCCACCGGCGGTCGAAGCGGCGCTTTCCATGCTGCGCAAGCAGGGCAGGCTGATGGAATTCGGCGTATTTGCCGATAAGACCGCCATTGATTTCACCATCATCGGCGATATCAAGGAACTGGAAGTCACCGGCTCGCACCTGGCGCCGCACACCTATCCTATCGCCATCCGCTACCTCGCCCAGGGGCTGGTCAAAACCGGGGATATCGTCACGCACAACTTCCCGTTGAAAGACGTTGCCAGGGCGATGGAAACCGCAGACAAGAAGTTGGACAGGGCAATCAAAGTAACCATGACGCCGTAGGGCTTTTTAATCTTCTGCAAGCGAACGAAGCAACCTCGTAAGCAAATACCGGGTTGCTTCGCTGTTTATGTCAGAAAATATGAACGAAATTCTCTGTCTTATTTCAGCGCCGGGCTTGCCGCCAACGGGCAACACGGGTCGGCAGATAGCGGGTCGCCAAGTAAACGGGTAGTACGGGCAAGACAGCCCCGGCAGGAAACAAATTGGGGACACTCACGGCAGGCGCCCTTTCTTTGTACCTGGTCTGCCCATGATGTAATGATTTCAGAAGAGCTCATCCGCGACCAGATGTCCCCCAGAGATTCACGGGTGGCATTGCCGAAGGTCAAATCTTCCGCCGCGAACATACAGGGGCGGACACTGCCGTCTGTCTGAATATAGAGTGAACAGGAGGCGGCACAGCCCTGTACTTCCGGTATCGTGATTCCGCTGTCGGCGCTGCTCATGGTAAAACCGTGGCGCCGGGACAGGTTCCAGACAAACGGTTCATCATAAAAAATATCCAGCTTACTTTTACCGCCATAGATTTCCCTGACCGCCACTTCCTGTTCCTGGGACGTCAGGGCATATTGTTCGTAATAGCCGCGGGCAAACTCGTCTTTGCCGAATGGTTTCAAAGGCAGAAAGATTATCCTTTTCCCGCCCAGGTTTTCCGCCAGCCGCATCAGTCCTCTGACCTGCGTGAGATTAAGCCGGGACAAAACAGTAGTAATGCCATGGAAAATACCGCGCCCGGCACAGCGCTGCGCCCACTTTTTGGCGGTCTCGAAGTTCGCGCCTCTTTTGGTGAATTCATATACTGCGGCGTTTGCCCCATCGATGCTGAAAAGCACTTTAGGCGAGAAGGTCGCCAGTTGCTCCAGTCGCTCTTCCGTAAAGGCGTTGCCGTTGGTGATAACGAAGACATCAATCCCCGCCCGCTGAAACTTGCCGCCGATTTCAGACAAGTCGGGACGCAACAGGGGTTCCCCGCCTTCGAGGATAACCCAGCGCGGCGCCAGCGAAACGATTTCATCCGCAATTTTGACAGCCTGTTCATGGGTCAACTCGCCTTTTTCCATGCCGACGCAATGGCGACAGTTCAGGTTGCATACGCTGGTAATCGCCCAATCAACATATACCGGTGTTTTCATATACGGTCCTTCCAGACTACATAATCGGTAACCGAACCCTCCGCCCGGTCAATCATCATATGTTTAACAAGAGGTGTGAAGCAGCCTCCGCATATCCCGTTGCCGACGACTGCGTATCCCTGGGCAGCCGCTTTGCTTTTCTGCGACATGACCGGCAGCGGATTGACCGAATAGCCCAGTTTTTCTAGCCGGGTGCGCACCGGCGTATAGATGTTTTCGTAGCTGGTCAAGCGCCCGGAGAGGTAGACCTCTTTACCTGGTACCAGAGGGCGCTGGCTGCACACCGCAAACAGAACACCTTCCAGGAAGGCATTGAATGCTTCGGGGTAAGCCTCATTGTTGAAATCTGAAATCGCCAGGTCGGCAACGCCTGCCAGGGTAGAGACGCCTCCCTGAAAAAGCAGCCCTTTCTCAAATCCGCCGAGGAGATAAGCCAGCTCACCATCCATGGCGCCGCTGTTCATGAAACTGGGACCGGGAAAGAGCGTCCCGCCGATGCCGTTGATAATCCTGCCGTTTTCAATAGCCATAACACAATTGTAGCCACCGCCCATCTCTACGACAATATGATTTACATCCGCATATCCGGTATGTTTTTGCCGTGCCGCCATCTCCACGGAAAGCGCCGCAATTGCCATTTTATCGGCAGTGCCCATATCAATCTTGTTGATTTTACGCCAGCGCGGCACAGTGGGCAGATGGAGGACGCCGGGCAGGAAGAGGCATTCCAGGTTACGCTGCCGGACGATGGCAAAGAACTTCTTCATGCCTTCAAGCACGGGTATCTTTTCGCCCTCGCGGACGAGAGTCAATTCAAACATTTCCCGCGCTGTGAGGTCTTTCAGCCTGCGGTTGGGCAGCCCGTATCCGGAAGGAGCCACGATGACATCGGGTTTCAAATCGAAGCACTGTGCGGCGAGCGTTTCGGGTTTTTCGGCGACGGTTCTTGAAGGAATGCTTGCTTCAAACCGGATCTTTTCATCCTCCAGTAAACAGAGGTCGAAAGAAACGGTGCCCGGGTCGATGCCTAGAATCTTCAATTTACCTTCTCCGGGCGACTAGACCGCCCCACCCAACCCCTCGATTTCGCTGTAGCGGAACACGGGTCCATCGATACAGACGTATTTGTGCCCGATGTTGCAATGTCCGCACTTGCCGATGCCGCACTTCATGAGGCGTTCCAGCGTTACGACGATGGAATCTTTGGCAAAACCCATCTTCAGCAGTTCCCTGATGGCGAAGCGGAACATTACCGGCGGACCGCAAACGACCGCAACTGATTTTTCCGGGATGAACTCAGTTTTAGTAAACAAAGTGGTGACCACGCCCACGTTGCCCTGCCATCCCTCGGAAGCGGTATCTACCGTCGTCAGCAGTTCGGTATCCTTATTATGTCCCCATGCTTCGTACTCGTCACGGAAGAGCAGGTCATTCGGCGTGCGGGCACCGTAAAGTACGGTAATCTTGCCGAAGTCAGCACGGCAATCGAAAGCGGTCTTGATGAGCGAACGCAGCGGCGCCAGTCCCAGCCCGCCGGCGACAAACACCAGGTCTTTGCCCTTGATTTCCGCAACCGGGAAACTCTTACCGAAAGGTCCCCGGATACCCACGACATCATTCGCCCTGAGCGCATGCAGTTTTTCCGTTACTTTGCCTATACGACGGACACACAACTTCAGAGTCTCTTCTGTGGGTGATGAGGTGATGGAGATGGGCGCTTCGCCATAGCCGAATATGGACAGCTCCACAAATTGCCCGGGCTGGTAGCGGAATTTACGCCTGCCGTCCCGCAGCTTCAAATAAAACGTCTTCGTGTCGTAGGTCTCTTCCCCGACCTGCTCGATGATTGCGGGGTAAGGCAAATATTCGTTCTTCATGCCGCCTCACCGACAACTTTTTGAAATACTTTCTCCCAGTTGATGCCGCACGGCG
>JAQTVW010000102.1 GCA_028706655.1 Dehalococcoidales bacterium
GGGGCAGCAAATCAACCTCGGCGGCGGGGCGATACTGGAAGTGCTGCACCCGGCAGAACGGCTCGCGGGAACCGAGTCGGACATCGATAACAACAGCCTGGTGTTACGGCTGACCTGCGGCAAAGTTAGTTTTCTGCTGACTTCAGATATTATGTCAGATGCGGAGCAGGCACTTATCCTGCAACGCGCCCCGCTTGCCAGCACCATCTTGAAAGTAGCCCACCACGGCTCGGCGACCTCCAGCACCGGAGCATTCCTCGCGGTCGTCGACCCGCAGATTGCCGTCATCTCCGTGGGTGCCGACAACAAGTTCGGTCACCCGGCTGAAGAAGTGATGAAACGACTGGAAGAAAAGGCCGGCACACAGAATATCTTCCGCACCGACACTCACGGCACTGTCGAGTTCATTACCGATGGCGACAGACTGTGGGTAGAAACGAAATAAATTTTACCCGCTCGTGGCGAGCCTGTCCTTCGACAAGCCCAGGGTGAGCGGCGGACAGCTTGCGTTACGCTTCTTTAAGCCATCCGTCTTCCAGTTTGTATTCATCCATCACTTCAATCAGGACGCCGTGGGCGTACTTCGGATGCACCCAAACGATTTGCAGCTTCGGGTTGCTGCCGTCTTTGAGAAAATTATCGCCGTGCAGCCGCACGCCCTGCTCCTTCAATTCAGTGAAGGTATCCGGCAGATGCCCTGTGGTGAAGGCGATATGGTGGACGCCTTCACCATGTTCCGCCAGTCGCTGCGCCAGTACCGAATCGGTGCCTACAGGCTGCAACAACTGGATATCGCAGGCTTCGCCGATGGCTGGAAAGAAGGCGGTCAGGTAATCGATATCATCCATCCGGCTGGGCATTTTGGCGATTTTCCCCTTCAGCATCTGCGGCGCCAGCGCCTTCAGGATGTGAGTGTAATGGTCGATTGCGGCATCGATGTCTTTCACTAAAATGCAAACGTGCGCGAACCGGTGATGGATTGCTTTGGGCATAAGAGTACCTCCTCGAAATATGCAAAATTATACCCGAGACAGGCACAGAAAGTAAACCACTAGCGCCCCGTCCTGAAAATGGTCTATAATTAGACTGATAGCTGGGAATCGAAGAAAATGAAGTCGTTTTTTAAGGAAGTCCTCATAACGCTGGTGATGGCAGCCATCATCTGCGTGGGCTTCCGCGTTTCCCTGCAGACCTTCGGCATCTTCATGACCAGCATGGAGCCGAACTTCCACGAGGGGCAGCGCCTGCTGGTCAACAAAGTCGCCTATGTTTTCGGCGAACCGCAGCGCGGCGATGTCGTGATTTTCCACGCTCCCGGCAACGGCGGCGATTACATCAAGAGGGTCATCGGTCTGCCCGGCGATTCCGTGCAAATCAGGAATCGCGCGGTCTACGTCAACGGCACGCGGCTCGACGAGCCTTATATCATGGATCCGCCGACCTATACCCTGGACAAGATGACCGTGCCGCAGGATGAATACTTTGTCCTCGGCGATAACCGCAACAACAGCAACGATTCCCACCGCGGCTGGACGGTGCCGCGCGCCGATATCATCGGAAAAGCGTGGCTTTCCACCTGGCCGCCGGAAAGCTGGGGCATCGTACCAAACTATCCGCTGGGGCAGCAACTGACCGCATCGATGGTGAAGTAATCCGAATCGACAGGAGGCAAGCGTGACTGAGAACGTTGAGGCAATTTTCGAAAAAGTAGGCGCCGTCCTCAAAGGTCACTTCCTGCTAACTTCAGGACTGCATTCCCCGGTCTACTGGGAAAAGTTCCGCGTGCTCCAGTTCCCCCGCCTCACCGAGCAGCTTTGCGGCATGATTGCCGAACGGTTCCGCAAAGACAACGTGCAGGTGGTCGCCGGGCCGACGACCGGCGGCGTTATCCTTGCCCATGAGGTCGCCCGGCAGCTTGATGTGCAGAGCATCTACGCCGAGAAGGAAGGCAACGAGCGGCTCTTCAAGCGCGGCTTGACTATCGAACCCGGCGCCCGCGTGCTCGTCGTCGACGATGTGCTGACCACCGGCGGCTCTATCCGCGAGGTCCTCGGAGCCGTCGATAAAATCGGCGGCAAGGTCATCGGCGTTGCCGTGCTCATCGACCGCACCGAACAACCGCCTGACTTTGGGGCGCCCTTTTTCGCCTGCCATCATGCCGCCACCATCACTTACCAGCCGGCAATCTGCCCCCTGTGCGCCGCCAAACTGCCGCTGGTCAAGCCGGGCAGCAGCCAGCAGCCGGTGAAATAAGCCAGTACGTTATACACCTCTCCCTTGATGGGAGAGGTCGGGTGAGACTGAAACCGTAATGCCCCCTCACCTTTTCCTCTCCCACACAGGGGAGAGGAAATCCCGCAAACCTAATGGTGAGGACAAATCGTCCGGGAGGTTGACCATGCCGACTCCTGCCATCATCACCATCGCTGCTGTTGCCACGATTCTCGGCATTCTGCTGGCTTACTACATTGTTAAAATAATCTTCGAGCAGCGTTTCCGCCAGTGGCAGCAAATCGCCGAACAGAAATGGGCGGAAGAACGCACTAAAGCCGCCCGCGATGCGGTTAACCAGAGTCGCGCCGTCCTTGGCGGCAAATTCACCGAGCAGATGGCGCCCTTCTTGCCCGATTTCCGCTATGACCCCACCGAAGCCCGCTTTATCGGCAGTCCCATCGATTTCATCGTCTTTCCCGGGCTGGCGCAGGGCGACCCCAAAGAAATCGTCATCATGGAAATCAAGAGCGGGAAAAATGCCCAGTTGACCAACTCGGAACGGAAAATCCGCCAGCTCATCGAAGAAGGCATGGTGCGGTGGGAACTGCTTCAGAAAAGCGGACCGGAAAACGCCTCAGGCGCGCCCAAACTCCCGCTCTAGCTGTGCGGCGCTCAGGTGGATGAGCGTGGGTCGGCCGTGGGGGCAGGTATGGGGGTTGGGTGACTGCTCCAGCTGCCGCACCAGTCCGTGCATTTCTTCATCGCTGAGGGCTTGTCCTGCCCGCACCGCCGCATGACAGGCGATCGTGGCGATGATGTTTTCTTCACTGCGACTCTGGCGTAGCCCGCCGTCGAGCAGCTCGCGCAGCATCCCCTGCCAGTCGCGGTCTTTCAGTACCGCCGGCACCGCCCGCACCAGGTAAGTCCGCTCGCCGAACGCTTCCAGCGCAAAGCCGAACTCCAACAGTTCTCCCAGTCGCCGCCGCAGTTCTTCCGCCTGTCGCGGACTGACCTCGAACGTCGCCGGCTCCAGCAGTCCCTGTACTTCGACGCGCTTCGCCGACCGCTGCGCTTTTATCTGGTCGAACAACACTCGCTCGTGCGCGGCATGCTGGTCGATGAGGTACACGCCGTCCGGTCCCTCGGCGACGATGTAGCAGTTACGCGCCTGTCCCAGTACCCGCAGCACCGGCAGAGAGGCAATCAGCGGCACTGGCTCCGGTAGTTCAAAATGTCTGTTCCGGGCTGGAACCGGCGTCAATACACCTTGCTCGTTTGCCGGCGCTGAGTATGCCGCCGTCACTTCTTCGATGCGCGCCACCGGCGCTTCCGCCACCAGCGTCCGCCGCACCGCCCGCTGCACCGCGGCGAAAACGGCATGCTCGTCGCGGAACTTCACCTCGCTCTTGGCGGGATGGATATTGACGTCCAGCTCCGCCGGCGGCAGTTCGATGTTCACCACCGCCACCGGGTGCTTGCCGGTCATCAAAAGTCCGTGATAGGCTTCTTCCACCGCAAAGGCAAGGATGCGGCTATTCACCCAGCGCCGATTGACGAAGAAGCTCAGGTAATTACGCCCCGCCCGGCTGACCTGCGGCGCACCGACCATACCGGATATTCTGATAGCATCGGGGCTGCTTTGCCAGTCGGCCGCCATGCTGCCCACGGCAATCATATTGCGCGCGATTTCCTGCCCGTAGACTTCGATAATACTGTCAATCAAATTCCCGTTGCCCGCCGTGCGCAGTTCTGTCCGCCCGTCTACAGTGAGCGTAAAACCGACCTCCGGGAAGCACAGAGCATACTGGCTCACCACATTGGCGATACGGCTGCTCTCCGTAGCTGTTGATTTCAGGAATTTGAGTCGCGCGGGGATTTTCCGAAATAAATTCCGCACCGTGACGGTGGTGCCGCGGGCTCGACCCTCGCTGCGCCGGTTTGCCACAACGCCGTCTTCCAGGGTCAGCGTTATGCCCGCCGCTTCATTTTCAATTCGCGTGGCAATTTCCACTTCCGCCACCGCCGCGATGCTGGGTAGTGCCTCGCCGCGGAAGCCCATGGTAGCAATCGTCTGTAAATCGTCCAGACTGCTAATCTTGCTGGTGGCATGCCGTGAGAAGGCAGTCGCCACTTCCCCAGCCGGGATGCCGCAGCCGTCATCCGTGATGCGGATAAGCCTGGTGCCGCCCCCGGTCACCTCCACCCCGATTTGTTGCGCGCCGGCATCCAGCGCGTTCTCCACAAGCTCCTTGACCACCGAGGCGGGTCGCTCGACGACTTCCCCGGCGGCAATTTGGCTGATGACCTTTTCGGAAAGGACCTGAATCGGCATAAGATTTAAGCTATTTTACACGGTTGCGTGTAAGTTGTCAATAGTCCGGCAGTTCCAAGCGTGTCAGCGCGAGACCTTCGCGATAAAGTAGGAAGCGACCTTTTTTGAGGTAAGAGGCTGCCTTCATCGCAGGGGCAGAAACGCCGTATTATTATCTGACCACGGTAAGGTACAGCGAGTTCGCCACGCCGCGCTCTTTGACCAGTTCGGAATGCATCAACGGCGTCAACTGGGCGTCCATCTCCGCCTCGGTGAACTTGAAATTGGCTTTCAGTTCGTCGCGGGTGGTCTTCTCCTTCTGCTTGATGAAATTGTAGACCTGCTGCTGCATGACCGTCAGTCCCTCGGTGCCGCGCTTGCCCACCCGCTCTTTCGCCGCGAGGTAGGTCGACCACGGTTCGCACTGTCTCGTGTGCAAGCCCACTTCCATCAGGCAGTCCTCGCACATCGGTTTGCCTTCATGGGCGTAGGTATCTTTTTCTAACAGTTCTTTTCCGCAACGGCTGCACTTCATGTCGTTACCCTCCTCGCTCGAAGCAAGGACTATTTTACTGCGTCAGCCCTCCTGCTTGTCAAGCAGGGGCACGCGGCGCCGGTTTCTCAGTGCATTCTCCAGCAGGCTCACCGTAAAAAGCAGGACAACACTGAGCGCCAGAGCACCCAGGTCGAGGTACTTGATCGCCAGCACCTTGCTGAGCAGTCCGGCAACGCCGCCTCCGATGAGCGCCGCCAGCCCTCCGGCGGGCGTGACCTTGAGGCTGTCCTTGAAGAACCCGGCAATGACCGGAAGGATGACGCCGCAGGTATAAATCGTGTAGGCGAAAAGCATCGCGCTGATGACGCCCTGTAGAGAAAGCGCAATCACCAGCGAGCCGGCGCCCAGCAGCACGATGAGCCAGCGGGAGTGGGGCAGGATGTTTTTCTGCTGCGGGCGGAACCAGCCGACGATATCCACGATGAAGATGGTGCTGGCACTCAGCAGCGTGGTATCCGCCGAAGACATTACGGCGCTGATAAGCGCGGCGATGACGATGCTGCCCACAATCGGTGAAAAGACCTCTTTAATAATGGTTGGGAAACCTGCCTCGGCGCCGATTTTGGGGAAAAGCGCGGCTGCTCCCATACCCATCAGCGTGATGGCGAAAGCAAGGG